>CAZXHG010000089.1:0-820 GCA_964639985.1 uncultured Rickettsiales bacterium | reverse complement strand
CGATGCCCAGGTCGGCCTCGAGGTCCAGGTCGAGGTCGAGCATGTCCTCGGGGTAGCCGGTCTTGTCCGCGACCAGGGCGATCACGCGGGTTACGATGCCGTCATCCGAGGTAGGCGGGTGGCCGCCCCGTCGGGTCAAGGAGGCGACGTCGTCAGACGGCGACGACGGACCCGACACGTCCGGCTCCGCCGCCACGATCGGCGGCTGCACCGGCAGCAACGGCTCCGGACTCGGCGCGACCTGCTGCATGGGCTGCGTCGGCTGGACCGGCATCGGAGCGGCCGCGACCACCGGCGCCACCGGCTCGCGCACGGGGGCGCCGTCGTCCTTCACCCGCAGGACGCGCTTGATCACCTCGGTCTCGGCCCGGTCGCGGCCGGAGACCTCGGCGAGCCAGCGGCGGTAGACCGCGGGCTGGTCCACCCGGTCCATGCCGCCGGGCACGCGGCGGAACAGGGTCATGGCCACCTGGGAGCCGAAGCCGGCGGCGAGGTGCAGGGCGTACTGCACGTTGTAGGGGCCGCCGCGGCTGAGGTTGAGGGGGCCCAGGTCCGGATCGGGCTCGCGCAGGTTGGGCACGGGCGGTACGACGCCGTGCTCGAGGATCTTCACCGCGATCGCGCCCTCGATGCCCACGCCCATGGGGTGACCGGTGAAGCCCTTGGTGTTGGCGATCACCACCCGGCTGGCCGCGTCGCCGAAGGTGTGGCGCAGGGCTGTCACCTCGGCCGAGGCGCTGCCGCCGCGGGCCGGGGTGTAGGTCTCGTGGGAGCCGCACACCGTGTTGCCGGCCATGGCCTGGCGGTGCAGGCCGAAGCG
>CAZXHG010000088.1:0-34327 GCA_964639985.1 uncultured Rickettsiales bacterium | reverse complement strand
CAAGCACCTGCTCGCCCTCGAACGGGCATGTGGTTGCGGTTCGGGCCGGGACGGATGCTTGTCGTGGGGTGAACGGGCGTGTCGCGGGATCAATCCTCGTCTGTCTCCCCGGGCGCGTGCTCGACGGGCTCGCCGAGGATGGTGCGCCCGAGGTGGAGTTCGACGTCGTCTGCGGTTCGTGCCGGGCAAGCGGCACGAGATCGCGAGATGACGCCTCATCCCCGTGGTTCGTGCCGGGCAAGCGGCACGAGATCGCGAGATACCGCCTCATCCCCTGAATTCGTGTCGGGTTGCCGGCAGGTGGGCGACACCGAGCGCGGGCTTGACAGCGCCGCGGGGGTGCACAGGTTGGGATGCTCCCCGGTCATGCAGACCTCGAGAGGTAGACATGACCATCCACCACCTGACCTTCGCGACGGCGGGACGACTTCCTCCGTTCCCGGACGAAGCCCGTCGGCGAGCCGCCGTGGCCCACATCCACCGCATCGCCGGTGACGTCCTGGTCCTCTACTTCGTGGCTGATGACCACCTGCACGTCGTCCTGCTGTGCGACCGGGACCGCGCGGGGAGGCTGGCGCGCGCGTTGCTGCTCGCGTTGCGGACCGTCGCGCATGCGGCACTGCAGCCAGCCGACATCAGGCCAGTGCGCGATCGGGATCACATGACGACCCTGGTCCCCTACCTGCTCACGCAGCTCGACCGTCACGGAATCGACGGCAACCAGGCGACATGGGCCGGGAGCTGTTTCCCGGACCTCGTCGGCGCCCGGGTCGTCGGAGCGCAGCGTCTGCGTCTTCACGACGCCCTTCCGCGGTTCCACGTGCGCGCGGCGTACGCCGCAATCGGCCTCCCACAGGTCCCCCTGCGGCCCTGGCCGGTCGAGCGGGTGGCGGACCTCGGACCAGTGCGACTGGCACGGGCTGCCGAGGCAGCGCTGTGTGCACCACCGGAGTCAAGGGGAAACAGGCCGCGGCACGTGAAGGTCAGGGCCTGCGTGTCACAGCTGGCGGATGCAGCTGGATTTCGAACGGCGGATATCGCGCGTTCGTTGGGCGTCTCTCCTCGGGGAGTGCGGGCGGCACGTACCAAGCCAGTGTCGACGGCCGATCTGGACGCCGTGCGTACGTGGCTGGCCCTGGAGGACGCGGCGCGGGTGCTCCCGGAACGGCGTGCGGGGCCACGGGATCGAAGGGCGCGGTGAAGGGCGGGCCGGGACTGCCGCCCCTCGAACGCCGATCCGTGCACCATCGACTCGTGCTGGCGGCCCCAGCCGGGCAAGCGGCACGAGGTCGTTGGATACCGTTTCATCCCTGCAGTTCTTGCCGGGCAAGCGGCACGAGGTCGCCGGATGCCATCTCATCCCCGCAGTACTTGCCGGGCAGGCGGCACGAGGTCGCTGGATGCCGTTTCATCCCTGCGGTTCGTGCCGGGGTGGTGGCATGAAGTCGCGCTGACGATTGCTGCGTGGGAATCCGCGGTCGCGAGGAGGCGTGGATCGGAACCGGATCTGCGGCGGTAGCCTAGTCGTCTTCGGAGTCCTCGGGCGTGTGCTCGACGAGCTCGCCGAGGAAGGTGCGCTCGAGCTGGAGCTCGACGTCGTCGGCCACGTCGTCGCGGGTGATGACGAAGGTCACCTCGGGCTCGGGGACTTCGCCGAAGATGTCGATACCCAGCTCCTCGTCGGCCTCGCTGGTCTGCTTGGGCCACTTGGGGTTGGTGGGCTTGTCGTCGGGCTCGGGCGGGGTGTCGGGCTTGGGGGTGTCTGCGGGCGGGGTGGTGGTGGCGAGGGCCGCGGCCATGGCCTGCTGGTCGTAGCCCATGATGGACTGGTCGCCGATCACCACGAGGGGTACGCCACCGTTGCCGCCGGCGCGGTAGTACGCGGTGAGGGCCTCACGATCGCTCTCGATGTCCTTCTCCTCGAACGCGACCCCGCGCTCGGTGAGCCAGGCGCTGGTCAGCCGGCAATAGCTGCACCACGACGTCATGTATAGCACCACCTCGAGGCCGGCCTCGTCGGCGGTGGCCGGGGCGGGATCGCCGGCGAAGGCGGGTGTGGCGACGGCCAGCGCGAGCGCGGCCAGGATCGTGATGCGGATCATGCGTACCTCCAGGTCCAGGACTCCCTGGTGCCCACCTATAGCAATGACCGTGCCGGCCACGCGATGCAACCCAGGAACACCTTCGCGCATGCGCTTCGTCCCTGCCGTGGGCCCGCGCGGGTGACCGCGGTGGAGGACGATCTCGTGTCCCGGGGTGCCCGGAATCCCGGACAGCGACCCGCTCCCGGGTGCACCGATCGGTTGACCTGCACGCGGCGTCTTGCTATCGCTTGCCGAGCCGGTTCCATCGCAAGGAGTGACCATGAAGACCGCCCGCCTCGCCCTCGCCGCCGCCGCCGCGATGCTGCTGTTCGCCTCGGCCTGCTACGTCAACCGCGTGGAGTACCGGGCCCCGGTCATCACTCCGACCGTGGACGACTTCGCCGGCACGATCTGGAAGTCCCGCGACGCGCGCTCCGAGACGTTCCGCTACTTCAAGCTGCGGGACGACGGGCAGCTGGGTCACAACATGCACGGCCCCCGCGACTTCGACTTCAGCGGCGACGACACCTGGTCGCTGGAGGACGGCATGCTGATCCTCGACCACGAAGATGGTACGGCCGTGGAGAAGTACCCGCTGGAGGAGGGGATCCAGCGCGTGATACGAGGCCGCAAGAGCTCCAAGAGCTACGAGGGGACCAGCCTGGTCATCCTGACCCGGGCCCACTGACGGTCGCCCACCCCCCCCTGATACAATCACTCCATGGGACGTCGTGCGCCAGACCAGGCGCGCGGCCGCGTCCGCCGGCTGTTGCGCCGGCAGCGGCTGATGTTGCTGCTGTTCCTGGCCGTGCTCACCGGCATCGTGGCTGCGCGCTTCCGCCACCGGATCGACTGGTACGGTGACGCCCCGATCCGCGTGCTGGTGCTGGAGCTGCTGCTGCCCGGTACGGAGATGACCAACGCGTTGATGGCCTTCAACGGCACGCCCGTCCGGGAGCCGGCCGAGGTCACGGTGCACGCGGCCGAGTCGTTCTTCCCCCAGGAATTCGAGCGCTACAACGAGGGCGAGAGTGCCCGCGTCGAGGTGCGTGTACACGGGCCGTTCCCCGCCGAGGTGGACCCGCCGGATCTGTACGACGCCGACGCGTCCACCTTCGAGCTGTGGCGCCGCAGCGTCAGCTATGTGAGCTACTTCGAGGACCTGGCCAGCGAGCTCGGCGTGGACTTCGACGACTACGACGTACGCATGGTGGTGATCTTCGTGCCCGGCGAGCAGGACGAGCAGATCGAGGCCGGGTCGCTGGCGTCGCCCTCGAAGCGCTTCGGCGTGGTTTACCTCAACCTGTTCCACATGGACCACACCTACTCGGCGCTGACGCTGCTGCACGAGATGGGGCACGCGTTCGGTGCGTCCGACAAGTACGACTACGACACGTTCCTGGCCCGGTGGCCCCACGGCTATGTCGCACCCGGCCAGGTGCCGGTGTTCCCCCAGCAGCACGCGGAGCTGATGGCCGCGGACATCCCGCTCGCAGAGGACGACGAGCGCGAGATCCTGGACCTGTCCGAGGTGCGTATCGGTGTACAGACCGCCCACGAGATGGGCTGGGTGGGCACGCTGGATCGCTGGCTGTACTACCGGGATCTGCCCGAGCAGCCACCGCCCTCTCCGCTCTCACCGGTCGAACCCGCGCCGGCCGAGCCCACGCCCCCTGCCGTTCCGTAGATAATAGGGGCATGTACAGGCAGAGGATCTTGCCGCGCGCGCGGCGCGTGCGGTTCGTGCTGACCCTCCTCGGCGTGGCCGTGCTCGCCGTGGCCGGTTGCTCGTGCGACGACCCGGTGGACGACGACACCGTGCCCGTGGACGACGACGACAGCACCGGACCAGTGGACGACGACTCGTCCGAGCCCGCGGACGACGACGACTCGGCCGGGTTCGCCTGGCTCCCCGGCGACAGCGCGCAGCTGGCGCCCGACGCAGGCAACAGCGTGGGCCTGTACGACCTGGCGGTGTGCCCCGGCGGCGACGAGGTGTACTTCACCAACCTGCACTACCACGGGGTGGGTGTGGCGTCCGCGGCCGACGGAAGCCTGCTGGACGTGATCGACATCGACGAGGCCACCGGGGGTACCGTGCCCCTGTTCCCGTACGTGGTGTGCCTGCCCGGGTCCGGCCTGCTGGTGCTGAACGACCGCATGGCCGGCCAGCTGCTGCGCATCGACCCCCTGGCTCGCGAGGTGCTCGACGTGCACCCGGTGTGCAACGCGCCGGCGTGGATGGAGGTCGACCCGGTGGATGGGGACCTGCTGGTGGCCTGCATCGCCGACAGCCGCATCGTGCAGCTCGACCGCGACACGCTGGCTTCGGTGCGGACCTGGGACCTGGGCGTGGTCGGGCCGAGCCGGTTCACGGCCACGGCCGACCACCTGCTGGTCGTGGACGAGATCCGGGAGCTGGTCGCCGTGTTCGAGCGGGATGGTGGCGCCCTCGCCGACCAGTTCGAGCTGGAGGGGTGGCCCAACCAGGTCGCGGTGTACGACGCCGGGCGCGCCTTCCTCACGGACCGTACCGGCGGCCGGTTGCTGGAGCTGGACGCGATCCTGCCGCTGACCGCCGTGCAGGAGTGGCCGGCGGGCAGCGACACCTTTGGTGTCACGGCCGTGCCCCAGCGGGGGCGGGTCTACGCGGTCGCTCGCCAGGGGGCAGAGGTGCCGGATGGAGGGACCTATTCCGGCGATCCCGGCGTGGTCTACGCGCTCGACCCGGCCAGCGGAACGGTGGCGGCCGAGGTGGAGGTGGGCAAGACCCCGCACTTCGCGGTGTACGACGAGGTCACGGACCGGCTGTACACCGGTGGCGAGGACTCGCTGGACCTGTCGGCCATCGGCCCGGCGGACGAGCTGCTGTGGACCTCTGCGGCGGTGGGGGTGACCCTGGACGACGCGGCCGTGGATCCGACCACGGGCCGCACCTGGTTCCCCAGCCACCTCTCGGACGAGGTCTGGGTGTACGACTGGGCCGCGCACGAGGCCACCCGCCTGTCCGCCTCGGGCTGGCCCTTTGCCGTGGATATCGACGTGGACGCGCGGCGGGTCTACGTGGCCACCCAGCAGCGGGCGCGGCTGGATGTGTTCGACGCCGACAGCCTGGAGCGGGTGGCGCAGCACGATCTGGGGGTGGAGAGCCACCAGGTGCCGTGCGATCCGCTGTGTACCGGCCACTTCGCGGGCGTGGACCTGGCCGTGGACCCGGCGCGGGGCGTCGTCTGGGTGGCCCACCCCCCCGGTGTGAGCCTGTTGCGGCTGGACCTGGCCAGCGGCGTGGTCGACGAGGTGGTCATCGACGAGGTGGCCGAGCCCGAGCCCGGGGAGTTCTTCCAGCACATGAGCCTGGCGGTGGAGCCGGCCACGGGCCGCACCTTCGCCTACTACGGCCTCGAGGACCGGGTCGTGGCCGTCGAGGGGGACGAGGTCGTCGACGAGGCCGAGGTGCACAGCGCCGCGGGTCGGCCGCTGGTCTTCGATGCGGATCGATCCCGGGTGCTGGTCGGGGCGTCGGTGCTGGACCGGGACCTGGCCGAGGTAGGAGCCCTGCCGGTGGATGCCGAATTCGCGGCCCACCTCGCCGGCCCGGACCTCTACCTGGCGCTGTCCACCGAGGCCATCTGGGCCGTGGACGCCGCATCCCTGGAGGTGCTGTCGAGCCTGCAGCTCGGAGAGCTGCAGACACCGCCGTTCTGGGCCGGGCAGTACAATCTGTCCCCCGTGCTGGTCTTTCCCCTGCGCCCGCCCGGTCGGGTGCTGGTGATCAACGTCTTCGAGGGTACGGCCGAGGTGGTCGATCCCTCCACCTGGGCGCCGGTCGAGGAGTGATCCCGGTGAGGGTGGGGGAGCACCACTGGAAGGGGCAGGAGCGCACCACGTGCCGGTGATCGCTGGACAGCTGACGTTCAACCTGTTCCCGGCCAGCGGGCTGGACAACAGCCTGTTCACCGCGGTGCTCCTCGGGCTGCTGCTGCTGTTCCTGCTCACCGAGTCGTTCGGCTGGGCGTTCACCGGCCTGGTGGTCCCGGGCTACCTGGCCTCGGTGCTGGTGATCCAGCCGGTGGCCGGCGGCGTGATCCTGGCCGAGGCCGTGGCCACGTACCTGGTGGCCCGCGCGATCAGCGACTGGGGCTCAAGGGTGCTGCCGTACAACCGCTTCTTCGGCCGCGAGCGGTTCTTCCTGATCCTGCTGGTGTCGGTGGGGGTGCGGCTGGTGTTCGAGGCGCTGCTGCTGCCGGTCGTGGGTCGGGCGCTGGTGGACGATGGCTGGGTCGCCCCGACCCTGGTGACCCACCTGTACAGCATCGGGCTGATCGTGGTGCCCCTGACCGCCAACATGATGTGGCGTACAGGGGCCTGGCGTGGCCTCCCCCAGGTGGTGATCCCCACGGGCCTGCTGTGGCTGGCCCTGCGCTTCGTGCTGATCCCGTACACCAACCTGTCGATCAGCGACTTCGAGCTGACGTACGAGAACGTGGCCCTGGGCTTCCTGGCCTCGCCCAAGACCTACATCATCCTGCTCACCGGCGCCTACCTGGCCACGCGCAACAGCCTCGACTGGGGGTGGGACAGCCACGGCATCGTGGTGATGGCCCTGGTGTCCCTGGCCTGGCTGTCGCCGATGAAGGTGCTGACCACCGTCGTCGAGGTGCTGATCCTGGTGGCCGTGCTGCGCGTCGTGCTCGCCCTGCCGGTGATCAGCGCGGCCAACCTCGGCGGGTACCGCCGGATCGTGGTGGTGTTCGGCATCGGCTTCGGGCTGAAGTTCGTGGCCTGTCACCTGATGGCGGCCACCTACCCCGGACTGCGCGCCACCGACTACTTCGGCTTCGGTTACCTGTTGCCCTCCCTGCTGGCGCTGAAGGTGCTGCAGCGTGGCAGCGCCTCGGTGGTGCTGCTGCCCACGCTGCAGACCTCCCTGATCGCGCTGGGGCTCGGCACGGCCATCGGGCTGGGTCTGGCCCTGCTCGACCCGGCCGACGTGCAGGGCGAGGCCAGGGCCGCGCTGCGGTCGGTCACGACCACGGACGAGGTCCGCGGCGGGATCATCGGCGAGGTCCACGTTGCCGCGGGGCGGCTGCTGGAGGGCTTGCCGCCAGGGGCGCGCGATCGGGAAGCCGGGCGCGTCCTGGCCAGCGACTACCAGCGCCTCGTGCACGACCTGGTGCAGGCCCCAGGCCAGGACGAGGCTGCCCTGCGGGAGCGCGCCAGCGCCCTGGGCCTGATGCTGGTGGACCGCGTGGATCCCGTGAACCACCAGCGCTATCGGGTGCTCAGGGAGCCCCCCGGCGAGCTGGACGCGATGCGTGGCTGGGGCGTGGTCGCGGTGAGGTTGGGTGCGGACGATCCGCGGGTGGTCGAGGTGCCGCACCCGGTGGACGAGCCGGGCTCGCTGATCGCGGGTGCCGTGTTGTTCCGCGAGCTGGGCGCGACCGCGCTGGTGGTGTCCGGTGTGGATCCCGGCGCCCACGCCTCGCCGGCGCGCCGGATGGACGCTGGCGGCGGGGCCGCCGGCAGCAGCCTGCCCCTCGTGGCCGCACGTCGGGCGCTGGCCGACCGGCCGAGCGTGGAGGTGCGCGTGCTGGCCGGCAGCGAGACCGGCGTGGTGTGGTCGCCCGCCGGCGATCCCCTGCCCTTGCCGGCGCTGCTGGGCGAGGTGGAGCGGCGGGAGGGCTCGGGCCCGGGCAGCGACTCCTACGGCCACCTGCCCGAGAGCGGGCGCAGCCGCCTGCAGCTGTCCGAGCCGCAACTACGGGCCCTGCAGGGCGTGGCCTACCCGCCGCGGGACGGCCTGCGCGTGGTCGAGCCCGGTGGACTGTCGTCGTTGACCGGAAGCCCGTGGTTCGCGGCGCACACGGCCGCCGTGGGGTACCGGGACCCGCGCGAGAGCGAGCGGGTGTTCTTCGAGCGGGAGCTGTTCACCCCCCTGCTGTTGCGCGCTGGCGAGGTCGAGGCCAGCGAGGACCTGCTGGCCTTCCTGGACCGAACCGCGGCGCTGATGGGGTTCGCGGTCCGGCGGGTGGAACTGGGCGACGGCGAGGCCGTGCTGATGCTGGTCGAGGCGCTCCCCGCGACCCGGGGGTGGGGGACCCTGCTGGTCCGCCCCGAGGCCGGGACCGAGCGCTTCGTGGCCGTACCCAAGCCCGAGGGCGAGCGCTACTCCCTCGATCTGGGCCTGCACCTGCTGCGGGACCTGGACGCGGCCAGCCTGATCGTGGCTGGTGCCGAGCCGACCGCGGTCCTGGACCGCAGCTCCAACGTGGTGGGGGAGGGCAACCTCGAAACCCTGTTCACACAGGCCCACCGGGTGGCCTTCCGCGTCGAGGGGGAGCCCCTCGGGCTGCAGGTGCGCGGGTACCGCTCCTGGCGGCCGCTGCAGTCGCCGGTGATCCTGGCCACCGGCGTGCTCGGCGCGGACCTGCAGTACCAGCCCAGCGGGCTGGCCGCGGTGGGCACGTCCCTGGAGCGGATCGGCGTGCCGGTGCGCTCCTACGACGGCACCCAGGAGCTGATCGCGCTGCGGGGGTATGGCATCCCCCAGGTGCACCTGGCGCGCAACCTCGACGGCCGGCCCTATGCCGTGGTGTGGGCCTCGCGAGGGCTGCGTCGGCGGGTGGCCGTGGGAGAGGGGCAGGCCCTGACGCGCACCGCGATCAAGGCGGGGGCGGAGCCCGCCGAGGTGTGGCTCGAGGAGCACTGGGACGCGAGGGTGGCGGACGACGCCGTGGTCGCGCCCGCGCCCCTGTCCGTTCCGCCGCCGGTGCTGGACGCAGCCTGGCAGCGAACGCTCGCGCCGTGCTCGGCCCTGCTGAGGACCGGGGACCTCCGGTACCTCGGCGACGCATTCGCCGCGGCCCGCGCCGAGGGGATCGAGGCCTCCTGGCTGGTGGACGTCGAGACCGCCCTGCCCGTGCTGTGGCTGCGCCGCGGCGGCGTGGTGGTGGCGGTGAACCTGCTGGCCCCGGACGAGTCCTTCCGTTCGGCGATCGACGATCCCGTGGCCGCGCTGCGCACGGGCCTGGTGCCGTTGATCGTGGCGGTGGAGGGCTGATGCGCAAGCTGGCGCTCGCCTTCGTGACCGCGGCCGTGGGGCTGGTCGTGGCTTCTGCCGTGCTGGACGTGGATCTGGGCCGCGGCGTGGGCGAGGAAGGCGGCGACGAGTCGCCCAAGCTGTTCTACGTGGTCGAGCCGGGGCGCTCGCTGGTGCTCGCCGTCGAGCCGGACACCACGCGCGTCAAGCTGGTGTGCCTGCTGCAGCTGCCTGCCGACGCCGCCCCGTCGCCGGACGCCTCCTACGAGTTCGGCTTCGACGCCACCGTGCTGGCCGCGGACGGCCGCGAGGTGTGGTCCACGCCGGTGTGGCTGGAGACCCGGCGCACGGTCGAGCCCGACCCGCCCGAAGGGGGCGAGCCGCGGCGACGCACGTGGCTCGTGGCCGAGGATGCGCCGCTGACCGACGAGCGGGTGATCGAGCTGGACCTGGGGCCCCTCGCCGGTCAGGGCGGCGACCTGCGCCTGGACGCGCACGCCGGCCGCGAGGGGTCGCTGCTCCTGCGGCCCTACCGCCGCATGCCCCTGGCCGGAGACGAGGCCGCCTCGCGCCTGCGCACCATCGAGGAGCGGCGTCGGCAGCTGATGGCGCGGCGCGTCGGCGCCAGCACCTGGCGGGAGATCGACGCGGTGGAGCAGCAGCAGCTGTCCTCGTTCCGCTGGTACCGGATGGAGGCACGCGGCGCGCGGGTGCGAGACTACGTGACCCGGCTGGTGGTGCTCGGCGACTACCGCGGCGAGCCCGACGTGGAGGCGGCCCGCTGGCACTACCTGGAGCCGGGGCGCGCGCTGGCCCTCAACCTGCGCGGCCCGGCCACTGTGACGCTGCAGGTGGAGCGCATCGAGGGGGGTGAGGCCGCGGCGTCGGCCTCGCTGGTGTCGGTCAGCCAGTGGGGTGAGATCTCGATGCAGGCGCTTCGGCTCGAGGGGGAGGGCGGCGTCTCCCACACCGAGCACATTCCCCCGGGGGACGTGGTCTCGTTGAGCGTGGTGGACGACGGCCGCGCGCCCCTGCGAGTGTCGGCCACGACCCGTGACGTGCCCCTCGGGATCTTCGCGGGCACGTCGGCCTCCTACGACCGCGACACCGGCCGCTACCGGCTGGGGCCGGACCTGCGCATCCTGCGCATGCACCGCATCGTGCAGCAGGCGGCCCCGCTGGAGTTCGAGCTCCGATCCCACCCCGCCGGGCTCGACCGGGTCCGGGTGGAGGCACGGGCTGCGGCGGGCGAGGACGTACCGCTGACGGCCGAGCTGCTCGACGCGGCCGGACGAACCCTGTCGTCGTCGACCATCCGCTGTCCGGCCGGCCCCTCGCCGTTCGAGGTAGCGGGCACCCTGGACCCCGGGGCCATGCCCACCCCCGCGGGGTTGCCCACCCGCGTGGAGATGTGGGTCGGCGAGGGCGCAGCCACGCTGCGGCTGTCCTCGGGCGTGCCCGTGGACGTGGTCGTGTCCGTGCCCACCACCGACACCTGGGAGCGGTCGGTCCCGGAGGAGCCCTATCGGATCGACAGCGACGGCGTGGCCCTGCGCTATGCGCCGCTCGTCGACCGCACCTGGGTCGCGGCGCACCCCCGTGACGTGGCCGCGCTCGCCGCGGCCGGCCGCGAGGTGGTGGTCAGCGCGCAGGTGCGGCTGGAGCCGGCGGACGCGGCCCTGGTGGACGGGCTGGTGCGCAACCCGCTCGGCTGGGATCCGGCCGTGACCACGCGGCGGTCGGGCGTGGCCTGGGAGCCGGAGGGCATGCCCCGCCGGCAGCGGCTGCTGGAGCGCGGCGGGGGTACGGGGCCCGGGTACTGGCCGGTGGGATCCTGGGCGTCGCTGGTGGCGGGGGAGCCCGCCCGGATCGCCCTGGCCACGCAGCGCGACCTGCGCCTGGCGCTGTGGCTCGACGATCCGACCCTGCTCGGCCAGACCGTGGAGGTGAGAGCCGACGGCCGCCTGCTCGCCGAGGTGCTGCTTGCGGCCGAGCAGATGGAGATGGACCTGGGGCCGCTGGCTGCGGGCGATCACGAGGTGGTGCTGCACGCACCCGGTCCAGGCGTGGTCGCGCTGGTCGACCAGCCCCCCCGAGGGCGCGCCGGCGTGGATGGCACGTACCGCTCCCGCACGGTGCACCGCCTCGACGCGGCGGCCCCTTTGCGGGCGACCCTGCCCGTGCCGCACGGTGCGGACGCCGTGCTGTACGTGTTGCCCTACTTCGAGCAGGTGCCGGGCCAGGGCTGGCCGGGCAGCCTGCCCTATCGCCTGGAGATCGGGGGCCAGCGGCCGCCCTGCCAGCCCTTCGAGCGCGTCACGCCCCTGGGCTGGGAGGGGGTGGTCGAGCCCGCCGTGGCCGAGGCCGGCTTCATGGCGGACCGGCGGGAGCACGGGGTGGTGGCGGCCGCCCCGATCCGGATCCCCATCGGCGACGACCTCGAGGGCAGCGCTGTGGACGTGATCCTGCACCGGCTCGACGGTGGCGCCCGCCCGGTGTGGGCTCGCCTGGTGGCCTACGGCGTGCCCGGTCGACCGGACCGGGACAGCGGCCAGTGGACCGAGGAGGCTGCCGTGCCTGACGAGGCGTGGGTGTGGGCTGATCCGTTCGTGCCCGGTCCGCCGGTGGGCGAGATCGTGGGTGCGGCCCTCGTCGATCCCGAGGGACCGTTCGTGCGCGCCCCCGAGGGTGCCCTGGACGAGGCGCGCGCCCTGGGCTGGAACCTGGCGGGCGCGGCCCGTACCGGCTCCACCGAGGCGTTGCCCGTGCTTGCCGCCCGAGCCAGCGCGCTGGGGTTCGTGCTGCAGCCGCTTCGCAGCGGCGATGAGCGCCTGCTGGTACTGCGCGAGGCCGAGCCCGAGGGCCGTGGCCTGCTCGTGTTGCGATTCGGCGAGGGCGGCCACCAGCTGGTCCTGCAGGCCCCCCACGCGTTCCATGACCTGGTCACCGGAGCCCTGGCCGCGGACCTGATGGTGCCCACGGGCGCGCGCGCCTTGCTGGTCAACACGCGCCACCGGCACTCGCAGGGCGCCCCTGCGGGCGAGGCACCCCTGGCCGACCTGGCGCACCGGGAGGACACCTGGTTCCACGCGCTGACCCTGGGCGTGCTCGACGCGCTGGACAGCCCCCTGCTGGTGCAGGTGCACGGGTTCGCGGCCGACTCCCTCGACGACCCGGCCATCGACGTGGTCGCCAGCGGAGGTGCGAACCCGCGCCAGGACGTGGTCGGCGTGCTCGTCGACGCCCTACGGGTCGACCGCGGTGCGGCAGCGGTCGCGGCGTACCCCGACGACGTGCAGCGCCTGGGCGGTGTGACCAACGTGCAGGGGAGGGCGGTGGGCGTGCGCCCGGCGGGCGCCTTCCTCTCCCTGGAGCTGGGCCTGGACTACCGCCAGCAGCTGCGAACCGACGCCGGCGAGTTCGAGCGGCTCTCCGACGCGCTGGTGCTCACGGCCGTGGCCGTGGAGCCTGCAGAGGGGGGGCCGTGAGCGGCGCGCTGCTGATGGCCGTGGTGCTCACCGCGGCCGCCCCGCCACCGAGCGGGGCGGACACCGGCGCGGTGTGGCACGAGCTCGCCCCGGCGGTCGCGGCCCTGACCCTGGCGGACGCGACCTGGTTCGAACCATCGTCGGCGTCGTTGCTGCTCGTGGAGGTGGCTGGCGACGAGGTGCCCCTGGTCTGGCGGGTCGACCGGGACCGGGACGGTCGACCTCGTTCCAGGATCGAACAGGTGCCCCACGCCCTGGGCGCTGGCCAGTTCCTGATCTGGGTGGCGCCGTCGCCGCGGGCGGACTGGGCCGTGGTGAGCCCGGGGACGGTGAGGGCCTGGAGCCTGTGCGGCAACGATCACCCCAGAGCCCTGCGTGACTACGAGCGGGACCTGTGGCGCTGGGCGGCCGAGCCCGAGGGCGAGCCGCCGGCCCCACCCGCCGTGCACGGGGCCGAACGGCTGCGCGCTGCCCTGGTGGACGCGTGGGACGGTCTGGAGGAGGGCGACGCGATGCCCGCCCTGCGCGCCGAGCTGCTGCGCCTGCGTCCGCTCGCCCCGGGCGCCCGCTGGCCGTGGGCCGCCTGGGACAGGGCGCTGAGTCCCGATCACCAGCTGGGCAGCGATCGTGCGGGGCGGTCGTTCGTCACCACGCGGTCGGGCCTGCTCCGGCTGCGCACCTGGGCCGTGGGCGAGCCGGGCTCGGCCACGGTGCCGATCGGGTTGTACGTGTCCCGGCCGGGCGGGTACGGCCCGTCCGGACCCGCGGCCGAGCTGGCCTCCAGCGGCCGCATCCTCGACGACGGCCTCAGCCGGCCCCGCGACCTGGTGCTGCTCGCGCCCCCGGCGTACCAGCTGTGGAACGTCTGGCCCGAGGCCCCCGAGCACGGACTGGAGGCCCGCCTCCAGCGGTCGCGACCCTCGTTCCCCGACGCAGCGGACGACCGGCGGGTGGCGCGTCTGACCCGGTCGGGGGTGCGCGTGGAGCGGACCGTGTCGCAGGAGGAGGCCATCGCTGCGGCCTTTGCCTGGGCCCACCATCTCCGGGGGCGGACGGCGCCGAACGGCACCACCTCCCAGGACCACGTGGACGAGGCCGCTGCGCTGATCCGGGCGGGCCTGGCCGACGACGCACCCTGGGCCCTGGCCGGTCTGGCACAGCTGCAGGCACGATGGGCGCCACCCGAGGGAGATCCGCCAGCGCTGCCCACCCTGGAGCTGGCCATCCAGCGTCGAGACCTGGGTGGCGGGCTGCCCGCGAGCGAGGATCTGCGCGAGGCGGCTCGCGAGGCGTGGCTGCAGTCCAGCAGCTACGTGTTCCGCGACGTGACAACGCCGCCGGGCGCCGAGCTGGTGCACGCGCTGCTGCCCCGCGGACACGGCCTGGCCGCGTCCGCGGCGGACGGACACCACCGACCGGGCGTGTACAGCTTCCTCCCTGCGGGCGAGGAGACGCGGCTTCAGGTGCCGGCCCACCCCCACCGCCCGGAGCGCTGGGCCGTCCTGCAGTGTCTGGGCCTCAACCTGGGGGACGGGCCGGCGGTGGTCACCCTGGCCGTGGACGGCGGGGAGCCGCTGCAGGTGGTCCTGCAGGACCCCTGGACGCCGTTTCGCGTCGCGCTGGAGCCGGGCGTGCGGTTCGTGCAGCTCGAGGTACCCGCGGGAGCGGGAGACCGGGTGGGGGTGGCCCTGGACCTGCCCGTGGACGGGGCGGCCGGACCGTTCGGGGACGCCCTCCCCCACGTTCGCTGGATGCGCGCCAGCCGTCTGCAGGACGGGCAGACCACCGGCCGCTTCGCGCTGCCCGTGGCTGGTGGGCCGTCCCACCTGCGCGTGGACGCCTGGTGGGGCGGCGACGGTCCGCGGGAGCTCGTGCTGACCACGCCCGAGGGGAGGCGCCGCGCCGTGCTGTACCCGTCCGCGGTCGCACCGGAGCTGGTGGGGGTGGAGGGTGCCGAGCGACTGGCGGCCGGGAGCGTCGCGCTCGACCTCGACGGCGACGTGGGGTGGGTGACCGTGGGCGCGCTGGAGGGGGGCGACGCGAACGGTCCGGTCTGGCTGCGCGTGGCGTCCCGTCAGGCCGTGCCCCGCGCAGCGCAGTGCGAGGGGGAGGTGCTCGACATGGCCCTGGAGCCGGCCCTCGACGCCGGCGATCTCGCGGGCCAGACGCGGCGGCTGCACGCCGCCGCAGGCGAGCCTGCCGCACGCTTCGAGGCCCGCCTGTCGCGGGCCGCGCGCCTGCTGGAGCTGGGCCTGACCGGGTACGCTCGACGGGACATCGAGGCCGCGCGGGGATTGCTGGATCCCGAGGACCTCGAGGGGCTGGCCGAGGTGGAGTCCCTGGCGCGGCGGGTGCTGTCCCTGGGCGACTCCCGTCACGTGGTCGTGCACGCGCCGTCGGCGCACGTGGACCTGCTCCCCCTGGATCTGCCCGCAGCCGCGGGGACCGGGGAGGCCACGTGGCTGGACGAGCTGCCCCCGTCCGCGCCGGCCATGGTGCTCGCCCAGGGACGGCTGCACGACCTGGCCGGGGACGATCGCACGGCGTCCGCCATCCAGCTCGCGCTGGCCGCCGCCGCGCGGGACGAGGCCGAACGCGATCCGGCGGCCGCGGTGCGTGCGCTGGCCCACGCGGCCGCGGCCCGCGAGGTGGTGGACGAACCGCGTGCGGCCCGCATCACCCACGACGCAGCCGTGGCCACCCGCACCGACGTGCTGGTGACCGCGGCGAGCAGCCCGGACCGGGTGGTGCTGCGGGGCCCCCTGTCCGCACCGGATCCGCAGGCCCAGCCCTATGCCTGGGCGCGGCGGGTTCTGCTGGGCGCGCCCCTGCAGCAGGTGGACCGGGTGATCGGCGCGGGCACGCGCTGGGTGGTCGACCCGGGCGCGGCCGCCCCGGGTGAGATCACGGTCGAGGTGCTGTGCGACGACCTGCGCGTGCCGGACCCGGCGGACCCCGACCACTGTGAAGTGCACGTGCGCGTGGGCGACCGATCGGGCACGACCTGGGAGGTCCCCCGCGGCGAGGTCGCGCAGACCACGTTGAGCTGGCGTCGGGGCGAGGCCCTGGAGCTGGCGCTCGCGCCCGAGGGCCACGGCCGCTACATGGCCGTGGGCCTGCTGGCGGCGCGCTGGCGTGTGCCGGACCGGCGGGCCTTGTTCCACGTGGCCACGCCGGACGAGGTCGTGCGCTACCGCGTGGTCGGCCCGACCCGCCTGGCCATCGAGGTGGCCGCCCGCTGCGGCGAGTCCGGTGATGTGGGCGTGCAGGTGCTGGACCAGGGGCTCGTGGTGCGCGAGGCGCGCTGGAGCGGTCCCCGGGCCGAGCTGGTGGCAGACCGCGGCGAGGCCTACGGCGAGGCGCGCGTGGTCCGCGTCAGCCTGCACGAGCCCGGCGTGCACGAGGTGGAGCTGCGGGCGTCGGGCGCGCCCGTGGCGGTGCGGGTCTCGCAGAGGCTGCCCGGCGAGCTGATCCTGCCGACCGCGCCGGCCGTGGCCGAGGAGCTCGCCGAGTCCGGGACGAGGAGCGGGGCGTCGGAGGCCTGGGCACGCCCGCGGGTCGGGGACCGAGCTGCGCGCCTGCCCCGCGCCGCCCGGGCGGGCACGGTCGAGGTGGCCCTCGCCTGGCAGTCCCGGGTGTCGGTGGACGACGAACCCGACGACCTGACCCTGCAGTACCTCGAGCTGTCCGCCCTGCACCGGCTGCGCCCCGGGCGTACGACCTGGTTGGCTGGCGGCCCGCGCCTGCGGCCATGGTCCACGTCCGGACCGTCGGCGGGCCTCGACCTGGTCGGCAGCCACCGCTTCGACGCCATCGACCTGCGCCTGCGTGGTCGCGCCAGGGGCCTGGTGCAGCAGGTGGACGGGGACATCTTCGGGGCGCTGGCCCTGGGCCTGCGCCTCGACCGGCCGACGCGCCTGGCGCCGGGGCTGGTGCTGATCCCGCACCTGCGTGTGCGCTCGTACGTGCAGCCCGGGCAGGACCTGCGCTGGAGCGACGGCAGCGCGGATCCGGAGATCGCCTCGGACTACCGCCAGGCCCACCCCTTCGGACTCGGCGTGGGCGCCGACCTGCTCGCCCGGCCGTGGGTCGACGCCGAGTTCGCCCTGGGGCTGCGCGCGATCAGCAACCCGGATCCCTCCACCGTGGACAACGCGGGCGGTCGCCTCGAGTTCCGGGTCTACCCCCGGCCGGTGGGGCTGGCCCTGCGCGCAGACCTGGGCCGGCGGTTCGCGGACGCGTGGCGAGTCGAGGGCTGGTGGCGGGTGGAGCTGGGGCTGCGCGCCTGGATCGACCTCGGCCCGCCCACCCTGTGGATCCGGCCGGATGTCTCGGTGTCGTGGCTGGCCGATCCGGGCCGGCTGGAGGCGACCCTGGGCGTGTCGATCACCCCGGGCCGCCGTGCCATCACCCAGTTCGCCCCCGAGGACCTGCTGTTCGAGGAACTGCGGGAGCCCACGCTGATCCAGGGGAGGTGGCGGCGGTGAGGCGTGACCCGCTCGTGAGCTGGCTGCTGTCCCTGCTGTCCGAGCTGGGGAGGAGGACCCGCGCGGAGGAGGTCGGCGACGTGGTCGCGCAGATGCGGCAGAGGGCTGCCGCGGTACCGGCGGGTGAGCCCGGCGAGGGCGAGACCGGCCCGCTGATCCGGGTCCTGGTCGAGCAGGCAGTCGCGCTGGCCGGTGAGCTGGCCGAGGAGCGCGCCGCGTTCCAGCAGTTCTCGGATCGCTACGCTGCGGCTGGAACGAAGCGTGCGCGCCGTCGGTTGCTGCGAGAGCGGCTGCGCGCCACGGCGCGGGGACGGAGGCTGCGCGGTGACGTCAGGGCGCTGCGTCGTGACCTGGACCACGCGGCCCTGGCCGAGCGGTCCGCCCGGCGCGCCGCCGACCTGGGCCGGCGCGCCGGGCTGTGCCTGACGTTGGCCTCGAGGATCACCCGGTCGCGGGACTCTGGCAGCCCATCGATCGACACGGCATCCCTGCTGGCCTTGACGAGGGCCGTCGAGCCGGACGCGCCGCGCGCGGCTGCCCTGACCCTGCTGGGCGACCTCGCGGGGGACGCGCCGGGTGTGCCAGAACGGCTGGCCGACGTGGCGGGGCTGCGTACGGCGCCGCTGGCCGACCAGCGCGCGGCTCTGGGCGCCCTGGTCCGCGGAGCCCCGGGGCCGGGGCACGCGGTGCTGAGGGCGCGCCTGTCCGACCTGCCCGCCGACCTGCCCGGGGACGACTTCCTGGTGCGCGTCTGCGCCGTGGACCTGGCGGCCGGGGAGTTGCCCGCCGCGGACGCGCTGATCCTGCTGGGCGCGGCGCGCAGCGATCCAAGCGAGCACGTGCGCACCGCGCGGCTCCGCGCCCTGAACACGCTCGTCGATGCAGCCGCCCTGGCCGAGGTCCGCGCTGCGGCCGCCGGAGGTGCCTCCCCGGATCCCTGCGGGCGCGTGCGCGCGACGGCCTGTGAGTTGCTCGCCGGCCGCGCACTGGACGCCCTGGGCGCAGAGCCGGCGGCCGCGCATCCGGCCCTGGAGGGAGTGCTCGGCGCGCTGGAGGCGGAGACGGACGCCCTGGCCCAGCGCGTCGCCCTCGACAGCGCCGCTCGCTGCATGGCGCGCCTGGCCGGGTCGACCGACGAGTGGTGTTCCTCCTGGGCCTCCGCCCTGCTGGCGGCCATGGCCGGCCGCGCGCGAGGCGAGGGCTGCGACATGCCGGTGGCCACGCGTGCGGCCGCGCACCTGGTGGACCTGCGGCCGACGCTGGACGATCGCTTCGCATCGCTGAACCCCGAGCGCCTCGCGGGCCTGGCGCGGCTCACCCCGGGCCGGCGTCAGCGTGTGGCCCGGGGCACCGCCGAGCTGGACACCTGGGGCGAGGCCCTGGCCTCGGCCGGGCAGCGCGGGTTCGGCCTGTCCGCCCGGCCGGGGCGCGGCTCCGTGGTGGTGCAGCACGGGGACCGCCGTCGCCGGTCCCTGGCGCGGCTGCTGCACGAGGTGCGCCACCGCGCGCCGGACAAGCGGCAGGGAGGGGACCACAGCGCGCTGTCGACTCACCTGGGCACCCTGCGCGCGCCGCCCCTGGGCCTGGGCGCGATCACGTCCGCGGGCGTGCCGGCCGAGCCGGTGGTCGCAGCACAGATGGGGTCGTGGGGGCCGCACCTGCCCACCGTGACCGACTGCCTGGATGCGGCCCGCACCGGTCGGGCGCTGCGTCTGTACCACCCCCACGGCGTGACCGTGCTGCGACCGCCGCGCTGGCCGCGCCGTGTCGGCGCGACCTGGGCCTTGCGCGTGGCCCTGGCCCGGTACGACGACCTGCGCCAGCGGTCGCTGGAGGCACGGGACGCACCCCAGCGGCTGGCGTTCGTGCGCGGCCTGCAGCAGCTCGGGTTCGCGGTCGAGTGGCAGCCGGGCGAGGTGGAGTGCGGGGGGGAGCATTTCTCCCTGGATCACCCCCGCATCGGACAGTTCTTCGGTCCCCGCTCAGGGGCGGCCGCGGTCGCGGGCCTGCCGTCGCTGTCGGAACTGGCCGACCAGGCCTGGGCCTACACCTATAGCGGGGCGGGCAACTCGCTGCTGCAGCTGGCCGCGTTCCTCGGCGGGCTGGGCACCGTGGTGGTCGGCGACGCGGTCTGGCAGGCGTTCCGCATCCGCCGCTGGCGTCGCCGCGTGCCCCTGGTGATCGGCGGCAGCGGCACCAGGGGCAAGAGCGGGACCGAGCGTCTCAAGGCCGCCCTGTTCCACGCCCAGGGCTGCGAGGTGCTGTGCAAGACCACGGGCAACGAGGCCATGGTGATCCACAGCGCACCCGGCCTGCCGCCGCGGGAGTTGCTGCTGTACCGGCCCTACGACAAGGCCACCATCTGGGAGCAGCGCGACGTGCTGCGCACCGGCGCGCAGATGGGCGTGCAGGTGCTGCTGTGGGAGTGCATGGCGCTCAATCCGCGGTACGTGGAGATCCTGGCGCTGGAGTGGATGCGCGACGACCTCAGCACGATCACCAACTGCTACCCCGACCACGAGGACGTGCAGGGCCCGGCAGGCCGGGACGTGGCCGCCAGCCTGGGCCGTTTCGTGCCCCGCAAGGGCGTGCTGCTGACCAGCGAGCGGGAGATGACCCCGATCCTGCGCGAGCAGGCCCGACAGCGTGCGAGCCGCTGCGTGGAGATCGACGATCTGGCCGGGGATCGGCTCCCCGCGGACCTGCTGGCGCGCTTCCCGTACCGCGAGCACCCGCGCAACATCGCGCTCGTGGCCCGGCTGGCCGAGGAGATGGGCATCGACCGCTGGACCGCCATCGAGCAGATGGCCGACCACCTCGTGCCCGACATCGGCGCGCTCAAGGTGTTCCCCACGGTGAGCTTCCGCGGCCGTCGCATCACGTACGTCAATGGCCACTCGGCCAACGACCGCACCGGCTTCCTCAACAACTGGGAGCGCACCGGCCTGGCCTCGTTCGACCCGGCCGCGCGACCCGGGGAGTGGGTCGCGGCCGTGGTCAACAACCGCGCCGACCGCATCGCCCGCTCCCGGGCGTTCGCCGCGATCGTGGCGAGGGACGTGTCCGCGCACATGTTGTGCCTGATCGGCACCAACCTCGGCGGGTTCGTGGGCTACCTGCGCGACGCGTTGCACGCGGAGCTGGCCACGTTCGCGCTGGGACCGGATCGCGACGTGGCCCGGCAGCGGCTCGGCCGGCTGGTCGCCCGGCTGCAGCTGCCGGGCTGGACCGCGGACGCCCTCCTCACCGAGGTGGGTTCGTGGCTGCGCGGCTGTGGCCTCGGCGCGGCGGACGTGCAGGCGCGCCTCGAGCAGTCCGGGCTGGCCGCCGCGGTGGCCCGCCACCTGACCGCGGGGAACCTGGCAGGGCCTCGTCGTCGGTTCAAGGCCTGGCTGCGGGCGGGCGAGCGGGACCCCGCCCTGCGCAAGGCCGTCCGCGCCCTCTGTGCGGGCGCCACCGGCGACGCTCGCGAGGCCGAGCTGCGCGCGTTCGTGCAGCGCCAGGTGGCCATCGTCGCGGCCGTGGCTGCCGCTGCCCGGGCGGTGGAGGACGCGGCCGACCCGGACGCGGTCAGCCGGCCCCTGGTGCGGCTGTTCGTCGACCTGGTGCTGGAGCGCACGCGGCGGCTGCGTGACGCCAAGGCCACCGGTGACCAGGTCCTGGACTTCGTGTGCTCCCAGCTCCCCCCCGGCGCCCACGTGCACGTGATGGGCATGCAGAACATCAAGGGCACGGGCCTGGACTTCGTCTACCGCTGGATCTCGCTGGAGCAGGTGTCCGAACGCGTACACCAGCTGGGCTCATCCGGTCCGGCAGACGCGCAGCGCCTGCTGCGATGGCTGCGTGACCACCCCGACTACGGCGTGCTCGACGCGAGGCTCGCGCTGGCCGCGGTCCAGCAGTACGCCGCGGGCCAGCCGGAGGGGGAGTGCAGGGCCGAGGCCGCGGCCACGGCGAAACAGCTCCGCGGGGTGGCGCATGCGCGGGAGCAGGCCCTGCGCACCGGCCGCCGCCGGTTCTCTCCCCTCGGCGCGGTGCTACGGCTGGTGGAGAACGCCCTGGACTACCTGCACAGCATCCACCGCCGCCGGGCTTCTCGGCGCGTGTTCGACGACCTGGTCCACCGCCGCATCTCCCACGCCCAGGCCGCCTCCCGGCTGCGGGAGCTGACATCCGTGCAGAAGGGCGGCTGGCTGTCCCACCGTAAATAGCCCCGGATCACCGCCCCCTCGATCGGTTACCCTAGAGCGCCCGGAATCGTTCGCGAGCCGGTTCCGGTCCGAGAGGTGAAGACCGATGCGCTGGTTCACTGTCCTGGCCCTGCTGATCGCGATGGCCATCGTCCCCTCCTGCAACGGCCCGTCCGACGACGATGACTCCTGCGACGAGTGCGAGGAGTGCGCCGAGTGCACCGAATGCCCGGAGGACGCCGACGGTGACGGCTACACCGAGGAGCAGGGGGACTGCAACGACGACGACCCCGACGTGCACCCCCGCGCGGACGAGACCTGCGGCGACGAGCTGGACAGCGACTGCAGCGGCGACCCCGACGACGGGGTGACGGACGCGGACGCGGACGGGTACGTGGACGCCACCTGCACGGACGGCCTCGACTGCGACGACGCCGACCCGGAACGGCACCCCGATGCCGAGGACGGCTGCGACGGCATCGACAACGACTGCGACACCGAGGTGGACGAGGGCACCCTGGTCGTGGACGCGTCCGGAGCGGGCGCCTACATCACCATCCAGGAGGCGGTGGACACCGCGGGGTACAACGACGTGGTCTGCGTGTACGCGGGCGCCTACACCGAGGACGTGGTCCTGGAGGGCAAGAACATCACCCTGCAGTCCCTCGAGGGCGCCGAGGCGACCCTCATCGAGGGCAGCGGGCTGGGCTCCACCCTGTCGCACACCCTGGGTGACGGCTCGACCGTGATCGGCTTCACCGTCGCCGGCGGGGTGGGCACCACCTTCGACCCGGACCACGACGGTGAGACCGACGAGTGCGGCGGTGGCGTGTTCGTGGACGCCTCGACCGTGGTGCTGCGGGACCTGATCATCACCGACAACACGGCCTCGGACGGCGCTGGCCTGTACGTCAACGGCGCCAACCTGACGGTCGAGAACACCGTGATCACGGGCAACGAGGCCACCCGCTACGGCGGCGGCATCCGCATCCGCGCGTCGTCCGACGTGGTGATCAGCGGCAGCGAGATCTCCCAGAACATCGGCGGCTACGGCGGCGGGCTGGGCCTGTACGACGGCCAGCCCACGCTGCTGGACACGGTCATCGACGGCAACGAGGCCACGGACAAGGGCGGCGCCGTCTACGCAGGCACCGACTCGGTGTTGAACCTGTCGTCGTGCACGGTGACGAACAACACCGCGGCCACCAAGGGGGGTGGGATCCGCCTCTACAATGCCTCGGGCGTGATCGGCGGCTGCACCATCTCCAACAACACCGCGGGCGAGGAGGGCGGCGGTATCCACTGCAAGCGCTCCAGCATGAGCCTGACCATGAGCGACGTGGTCGACAACGTGCCCGAGAACACCTTCTGCGAGGATGACTGCGAGGGCTGTACGGCCTCCTGATAGCGCCCCCGCCCCCCCCACCACAGGCGCCCCCGTGCCCGCCCGAGCCTCGTGCGCGCGTGCTATCCTGATCCGAGCCCCCGGAGACCGATGCGCGTCCGCCTCCTGATCGTTGCCTCGCTCGCCCTGCTGGTGCCACGGACGGCCCCGGCCGATGGCGCGCGGTACCTGATCATCACCCCCCCGGAATTCGCCGACGAGATCGAGCCGCTGGCCGACTGGAAGACCCTCAAGGGGCTGCTGGCGAGGGTCGTGGACACGGACGAGACCGGCTACTCGGCCATCGAGATCCGCAACTACATCGTGGAGGCGGCCGAGACCTGGGACCCGGCGCCGGAGTACGTGCTGCTCGTGGGCGGCATGGGCGAGCTGCCCATGCCGTGGGTGGAGGACGGCTACTCGGACACCTACTACGGCAACGTGGACGAGGACATGTTCGTCGAGCTGCACGTGGGTCGCTTCCCGGCCACCACCGAGCTCGAGGTCGACCTGATGGTCGACAAGACCCTGCAGTACGAGCGCACGCCCTCGCTGGCGGATCCGGACTACTACACGTCGGCCGTGCTGCTGATCTACGAGGACTGGGACGACGACGACTGGCTGCACTACTACGGCGACCTCAACTGGGCCACCGGCCTGATGCAGGCCGCGGGCATGCACGACGTGCAGCAGATCACCTATGGCACCACGCCCAGCCCGGCCTCCACGTTCCAGGGCACGCTCGAGGCGGGCGTGGCCTACGCCGGCCACCACGGCGTGATCGGGGGGCACACCGGCTGCGACTGGCCCGGCTACAGCCTGTTCCCGGCCACGGTGGACAACGGCCCCATGCTGCCGGTGATCGTCAGCTACACCTGCCAGACCATGGCCTACTCGGGCTCGTACGACTGCGGCGGCGAGTTGTGGATGAAGGCCGGCAGCCCGGGCGACCTGCGCGGCGGCGTGGCCTTCGTCGGCCAGTCGGTCTCCTGCAGCTACTGCGCGCACTGGCGCTCGTCCCTGCGCCGCGGCTTCTGGGGCCACATCTTCGAGGACACCGGCCCCACGGACCGCTGCACCTTCGGCGAGGCCGTGGAGGCGGGGCGGCTGCACTACTACGACGAGTTCCACCTGTCGTCGCAGTACTACGCGTCCAACCTTTACGGCGACCCGGAGCTCAACCTGTGGACCGGCGTGCCACAGGAGTGGACGCTCAGCTTCCCGCCCACGGTACCCCGCGGCGACACCGCCTTCGAGGTGGTCGCCCGGGTCGACGGCGAGCCGCTGCCCGGCGCGCTGATCTGCGCGTCGTCCTCGAGCGACGCCTATGCCTGGGCCACCACCGATGACACAGGCCGGGCGACCCTGACCCTGGACACGTCGGCCGTGGACGACCTGGTGGTGACTGGCACCGGCCGGAACCTGATGCCGTTCTCCGGCGTCATCGGCGTGGGCACGGGCGAGCCGGTCGTGTCCGACGATGACGACGACACCGACGATGACACCGACGACCCGGCCAACGAGCCGGATGACACCGTGACCATCGGCGGCGGGGATTGCGCCTGCAACACCTCGTCTCCCGCGGGTCCGGGTATGCTTGTACTCCTGCTGGCCGCGCTGGCCGCAGGCCGACACCTCGAGAGGAGGAGGGATCCGTGATGTCGAGGTTCCCGCTGTTCCTGTTCATCTTCGCCGCCCTGCTGCTGGGCTGCCCCACGGACGACGACGACGACGTGGCCGACGACGACTCGGCCTCGACCGACGACGACGACGACGACGTGACCGACGACGACGACGACGACACCGGCACTGGTGAGGACCTCGACGGCGACGGCTACCCCGACGGCGTCGACTGCAACGACGAGGACCCGGACATCCACCCGGACGCGGCCGAGGTGCCCTACGACGGCATCGACCAGGACTGCGACGGGGAGGACCTGCTCGACGCGGACGGGGACGGCTACGACACGGCCTGGTTCGGCGGCGACGACTGCGACGACGAGGACCCCGACGTGCACCCGGGGGCCGACGAGACTTGCGGCGACACCGTCGACGCCGACTGCACCGGTGACCCCGACGACGGCCTCACCGACGCGGACGGCGACGGCTTCATCGACTGGGAGTGCACCGACGGCGACGACTGCGACGACGGCGACGCCAGCGTCCACCCCGGCATGGAGGTGGACGTGCCCGGTGACCACGCCACCATCGCCGACGCGGCGAACGCGGTCTGCAACGACAGCCAGATCAACGTGGACGAGGGCAACTACTACGACAACGTCGACGCCGAGAACAAGTCCCTGCGCATCCTCGGCACCGGCGACGCGGACGCCACCTTCCTGATGGGCGACGGCAACGACACCGCCCTGATCCTCGGCGACGGCGGCGTGCAGTCCCAGCTGACCAACATCACCGTGCTCAACGGCGTGGGCACCAATGGCGGCGGCGTGCGCTGCGCCGGCGACTGCCTGTTCGACAACGTGGTGTTCCAGGACAACGAGGCCTACTTCGGAGGCGGCCTGTGCCTGATGGAGACCACCGCCTACTCGATCAACGGTTGCACCTTCACCGACAACACCGGCGAGTGGGGCGGCGGCCTGTACGTGGAGGACGGCGCGGGTACGGTCACCGACACCACCTTCGGCGGCAACATCGCCGGCGCGGGCGGGGGCGGCATCTCCTGCTGGTTCTCGGACATCGCCATGGGCGACCTCGACGTGTACGACGGCCACGCCGACCAGGGCGGCGGCCTGCACATCTACACCTGCACCGGCTCCCTGCTGGAGTCGACCATCCACGACAACACCGCCATGACCGCCGGTGGCATGCAGACCCGTGACTGCACCCTCGACCTGCTCAACAACAGCATCACGGACAACTACGCGGAGTGGGGCGGCGGCGGCTACTACTGCTGGGACTCCACGGTCACCAGCTTCGAGACCAACACCATCGAGAACAACGCCGTGTACGACTGCGACGACTACGTGATGTGGGACTGCGAGGACGCCGCCTGCCGCAACTGCAACGGCTGCTGATCCCTCCCGCCCGACACCGCCCAAGACGCCCGTTCCTCCCCCTCCGAGGAGCAGATCACCATCTTGGATTGACGGATTCCCAGGTAGGTCGGATCAAGGAGCGGAGCGCCAGCGAAGCGACGGATCCGACACCTCCGGCTCAGTCCCCGCCCCCCGGCTCCAGGAACACCTCCAGCCGCCCGCGGATGTGCAGCCGGTCGGCCCAGAGGCGGAGGTAGGCCAGGTCGAGGCGGTCTCTACGCAGGTCGATGAGTTTCTCCACGTCGACCGTGTCGTCCGGCCGGAACGCCACCAGCTTCATCAGCACCACGTCGTCCAGGGAGGCCACCGGAACGGCCGCTCCCTCACGGTCGATGAACTGCCGCCTCGCCACCACATTGGCTCCGAATTCCGGGTCGGCGACCAGGACGTCCACGTAGGTGTGGCCCTCGGACGGAGCATCCAGCCGGAAGAACCCGCCGGGTTCGAACAGCTCGATCTCCTCCTCGTCGATCCCGAATCCCCTGCGTCGGGCTGCATCCAGCAGTCCGGTCAGGTTCCCCTCGTCGAGGACGGCGAGTACGTCCACATCCTCGGTGGCCCGGGACAGGCCCCAGGCGCCCAGCGCGATGGCCCCGACGATGGCGTAGTCGATTCCGGCCTCCTCCGCGATCTCGTGGAAGAGCTGGATGGACTCGAGGAGGGGCAGCGCGGTCATGGGTCTCTCCGCAGGAGTTCCGCGAGGACCCGCTGGTACCGGCGGTGCTCGTCGGCGTCGCGTTGCCGGAGCCGCTGCCCGTCCGCGACGCCGTGGATGTGTGCGCCCGCTGCCGAGAGGGCTCGACAGGCCTCGAGCAACTGGGCGACCTCCACGATGCGATCCCAGGATGTGCTCTCGGCGAGCCGGCGGCGTAGCCGCTCACGCTCGGCTCGGCCCATGCGCTCCCGGGCGTCTGCCCTGATCGGACCGTCTGCCATGCCCTCAGTGTACCCCCTCTCAGCACCCCTCGCCCGGGTACACCCCCGCGTCCCGGTCGTCGCAGTCCCACCCCTCGGCCGGGTAGTTCACCGCGTCGTACTCGCCGGGCTGCCACCACTCGTACCATCCGTCCAGGTCCACGTCCCAGGACTCGGCTCCGGGCCCGCCGTAGGCGCCGATGTCCGAGACCGAACCGTCCGGGTCCACGATCCCGGCGTCCCCCGCGTCCATCAGGGGGGAGGTCGCTGCCAGGTGCAGGTCCCACCGCGCCGGGTTGGGGTGGCTGGTGTCGAGGTAGATGGGCTCGTCCGAGAGGTTGCCGTCCACGCCGGGGGTGTAGGTCACACCGTCGACGTCCTCGCCCACGTTGCCCCAGATGTTGCAGTGCGAGGCCTGCAATCCGCCGATTCCCACCATCCACAGCCCCGCGCCCCCGTTGGGCGCCTCGTTGTACGAGACCTCCACGTTGGTCAGCACGAGGGGATCACTGGCGTTGTGGTAGACGGCGCCGCCCACCGAGGACGAGTGGTTGGCCACGAAGGTCACGTTGGTCAGCTCGGTGATCCCCGAGTCCGTCTCCAGCGCGCCGTACCCGGTGTTGGCCACCAGCGCCGCATTCTCGAGCCGCACCGTACCCGAGTAGTTGAAGATCGCCGATCCGGTCTCGCTGTGGTTGGCCTGGGCCCACACCCACCCGCCGTCCAGCTCGGCGCCGTACACCAGCATCGCCCCTCCACCCGCAGCCGTGTTGCCGTCGAACAGGAGCTGCTCGACGTGCACCTGGCACTGGCTGCCGTACACGGCCATGCCCCCGCCGCCCACGTATCCGCCGCCGTCGTTGTGCACGAAGTGCGCGCGTCGGACGGTCACGTCCGTGGGGGTGGCGTTGCCCCGGATGTACAGGCCGCCGCCCCACTGGTCGCAGCTGTTGTCCTCGAACACGAGGTCCTCGAGCACCGCCTCGCTGGGATCGTACACGGCCACGCCGCCGCCCCAGTCCGCGTGGTTGCCGGTCAGCGTCAGCTTGCGCAGGGTGGGTGACGACCCGTCCACGAACACGCCGCCGCCGTACGTGGCTGCCAGTCCGCCCGTGAGGCCCAGCCCGGTGAGCAGGGTGTCCGGGCCGGCCGGTTGCACGATCTCCACCACCGAGCCCCCCTGTCCGCCGTCGATGATGGTCAGTCGCGACCCGGCCAGTCCGGCCAGCACCAGGTCGTCTTCCACCAGCAACTGCTCGGCGTACAGGCCCGGTTCGACACACAACACGTCCGCGGTCCCGGCGCCGGCGATCGCCTCGGCCAGGGTCGCGAAGTCCCCGGGCACCGACCAGTCGCACGCCACGCAGTCGTCGTCGGCCGTTCCGTCGCAATCGTTGTCCAGCCCATCACACAGCTCGGCCGCGTGCGGGTTGACGTAGATGTCCGCGTCGTCACAGTCCCCCTCGCACACCATCCAGCCGTCCCCATCGTCGTCCAGCTCGCCTGCCCCGGGCGTACCGTCGCAGTCGTTGTCCAGCCCGTCGCACAGCTCGGGGGCGTGCAGGAACACCTCCGGATCCGTATCGTCACAGTCGCCCTGGCAGGGATACACCCCATCTCCGTCCCCGTCCTCGTCCACGTCCTCGTCCACGACGCCGTCGCAGTCGTTGTCCGCGTTGTCGCACTGCTCCTGGGCGCCAGGGAACGTCAACGGCTCGGCGTCGTCGCAGTCCCCGTCGCACTCGGAGTCCCCGTCCCCGTCGTCGTCGACCAGTTCGTCCGTGCCGGGATCGCAGTCGTTGTCGATGCCGTCGCAGACCTCGTCGGCTCCGGGGTTCAGCCCGGGATCCCCGTCGTCGCAGTCGCCTGCGCACGTGTCGAAACCATCGCCGTCGAGGTCGTCGAGCTCGAGGTCCGGATCGCCGTCGTCGCAATCCCCGGCGCAGGTCGTCCAGCCATCCAGATCCAGGTCGTCGTGGTTGAGGGCCTCCAGGGTGTCGTCGCAGTCGTCACCTCCCGAGGCCACCGACGCGTACCCGTCACCATCGCCGTCCGTACCGTCCACGCCGTCGCAGTTCTGATCGTAGTCGTCGCCGACCAGGTCCGTGATCGCCGGGTTGGCCCAGGCCTCCTCGTCGTTGCAGTCCCCACCTCCGGGGTGGTCGACGTCGTCACACGTGTTGAAGCCGTCGCCGTCGAGGTCCAGCGTGTGCTGCGAGGCTTCCGCGTCGTCGCAGTCACTGCACGCGGGGTCCGTGTCGCCGTCCTCATCGGTCTCCCCATCGCCGAGTACGCCGTCGCAGTCGTCGTCGAGCAGGTTGCACACCTCGGCTGCGCCTGGGTTGATGGCGTCGTCGTCGTCGTCGCAGTCGCCGTCGCAGGGGCTGTAGCCGTCCGCGTCGATGTCGGCCGGCGTCAGATCGGGATCGGTGTCGTCGCAGTCACCCGGGTCGGCGCCGTCCACGCAGTCCTCGACCCCGTCGCCGTCCAGGTCGTGACCCTCGCAATACCCGTCGTCGTCGTCGTCAGCCGTGGCCGTGCCCTCGTCTACGTCCCCGTCACAGTCGTTGTCGAGAGCGTCGGCCAGCTCGTCGGCGCCGGGGTAGGTGTCGGAGTCGACGTCGTCGCAGTCCTGTGTCGCGCCGTCGCCGGCCGCGAATCCGTCGCCATCCACGTCCACGCCGTCCACGCCGTCGCAGTTGTTGTCCCAGCCGTCGCCGACGGTGTCCGGCGCGCCGGGGTGGATGGTGTCGTTGGCGTCGTTGCAGTCGAAGAAGGGTTCGGAGTCGTGCACGTTCGATGGGTAGCCGTCGCCGCCGACGTCGATGCCGTCGTAGCCATCGCAGTTGGTGTCGATCTCGTCCCCGTACTCGTCCTCGGGGTTGCCGGGGAAGTTGTCCGGATCCTCGGGCGCGCAGTCGGCCGAGTCCTCTACTCCGTCCCCGTCGAAGTCGAAGCGCGCCTCGGTGTCCGGGCAGCCGAGCAGCAACGCGAGCAGGCAACAGGCCCCGATGTGGAATCTCATGAGTACCCCTCCGTGGAGGAGGATATCAGCTGCGCCGGGTCCGTCGCGATGCATACCGGGCCAACCCGAGCATCGAGACCACGGCGCCGGATGGGATCTCCTCGCCGGCTTGCGCACAGGCACAGCCTCCGGCGGTCCCGTCCGGGGCGTGTGCCGAGTCGTCGTCCGGTGGAGCGGTGTCGTCGTCGTCGGCTGCCGAGTCGTCGTCATCGTCCCCGGGCGCCCAGCCCTCCTCGGCGTCGTCGGAAGGGCTGGTACACCCGCCATCGTGGGGATGGTCGATGAACCCGTTGTCGTCGTTGTCCACCCCGTCGTCGCACTCGGTGATGGCCGTGTCCACGCGGATGGCGTGGGCCTCCATGCCGCTGGGCGTGGTGGCCACCACCAGGATCTCGTGTGGGCCGGGGGGCATGGAGCTGGCGTCCCACTCGCCCTGCCACACGGACGCGGCGACCTCGGTCATGGGCTGGTCCCGGACCATCGTCCACGGAGAACACCACCGACGTCGGTGAGATCACGTCGAACACCAGGGCCCGCACCGGGTTGGCGTGGTGGTTGGCCGACACGGCATAGGTGTACGGGTTGCCGCCCCCCAGCGATCCGTCCACCGGCGCGGTGATCAGCACCTGCGGCCAGTCCCCCAGGGTCGTGCCGCGCACGGCCAGGCCGTCGTGGTCCACGGCGAACAGCCCGAGATTGCCCGCGCTGCTCTTGCCCGCCGAGGCCACGTTGAACTGCACGGTCTGGTCGCGGAACACGAACAGCTCGTCCGGGTCATCCATGTACCGGGCGGCGGTGGGGTCGATGGCTTGGACGGGGGCAGCGGTGGCCAGGGTCAGCATGAGAACGATGGGGGTGGTCCGGAATCTCACCGATCCACCATGGCCGAACGAGCGCTGCGCCGCAATGACGGGAACCGTGGGAGTCGAACCCGTCAGACCAGAGCCTCGCCGTCCTGCCACAGCGTGGCGAGGAAGGTCTCCCAGTGCATGCCCTGGATCCGTCCTCTCCTGAACGCCACCGGATCCTGGGTGACCAGCAGCAGCCGCTCGAAGACGCCCTCCTCCTCGAGGGCCGCCAACCCCCGCAGATCCCTCGGAGAGACGTTCCTCGCCGCCTTCACCTCCACAGCGGTGTCCGTGCCGACGAGGAAGTCGACCTCGAAGCCGTGGGTCGAACGCCAGTACGTCAGCGGACGCCGGTCGCGCTGGTAGCTCAGGAAGGCGCGCAACTCCATGGCGATGAACTGCTCGAAGCTTCTCCCGTACAGATCGGAGTTGCGGTCCAGGGCCCGGGTTCCGGCCAGCGCGTGGGTCACACCGGGATCGAAGAGGTAGAACTTCCCCGTGCGGATGGCCTTGCGCTTTCGGGACTCCAACCAGGCGGGCACGGTGAAACCCACCAGGGTGTCCTCCAGCAGGCCGACGTACTCGGTCACCGTGGATGGTGGAACCTGGCAGTCGCTTGCCAGCCTCGCGAAGTTGATCATCTCCCCGTTGGCCAGCGCGATGGTCTGCAGGAAGCGGCTGAAGGGCGGGAGGTTGCGGATCAGGCCCTCGGCCATGATCTCCTCGCGCAGGTAGGTGTTGACGTAGGCGTGCAACTCCTCTTCGGGGTAGTCGCCCAGGTAGACCGAGGGCAGCCCTCCGTACCGCAGATAGCGATCGAGGTCGAAGTCCGGGATTTCACGGGACGTGAAGGGGAAGAGCCGGGCCTGCCACACGCGCCCCGCGAGCAGGTTGGCCTTTCCCCTCCTCAGCTTGCGCGCGGATGAACCGGTCAACAGGAAGGTCGTCCCGCGGCCCTCGATCAGGCGGTGGACCTCGTTGAGCAGCTCGGGGACGCGCTGGATCTCGTCGATGACCACGATCTCGGCTTCTCCAGCGTCGATCAGGGCCGCGAGATCGTGAGGGGCTGCCGAGAGCCTGAGATAGAGGCGCGAGTCCAGCAGGTCGATGACCTGGGCGTCGTGGGAGAGCTGCTGACGGATCAGCGTCGACTTCCCGGTCGCACGTGGACCGAACAGGAAGAAGGACTTGCGGGCGAGCAGTTCGGGGAGGGAGAGGGTGCGGGCGAGAGGCTCGGACATGTCACGATGTTACCGTGGATTATCCGGACAATCCACAAGAGAGACGTTGGTGTTCCCGCGTGCCCTGGCTGACGGTCAGCAGCCGTTGCCGGGGTACACCGCCTGGTCTTGGTCCTCGCAGTACCCGTCCCCGTCGTCGTCGGCGGCCTCGGTGTCCTCGTCGACCTCGTCGTCGCAGTCGTTGTCCTGCTCGTCCGGAATCTCGGGTGCGTCCGGGTACGCGGTGGCGTCGTTGTCGTCGCAGTCCTCACCCCCTGAACCCAGGGATGCCTCCAGGTCACCGTCCCCGGAGTCCTCCACCCCGTCGCCGTCGAAGTCGAAGCGGGCGTCGTGATCCGGGCATCCCAGGGTGGAGAGCGAGGCGGTGAGCAGGGTGGCCAGCAGGATGTGGTTCTTCATGGAGATCCCCTGGGCGCGAGGATGACCGGCCACCTGGGTCGATTGCGAGCTGGAGGGGCCCCGGACTAGGCTCGTAGGTGGAGGTGCTGAATGGGGCTGTTCCAGGATCTGCTGGAGGCGGTTGGACTCGGCGGTGGACCTACCGGTGTGCGCCAGGACCCGAGCCTGGGTGACGCGGAGGTGGCGCGGTTCATCGGGGAGGTGAAGAAGGCCAACTTCTCCAACGTGGACCGGGTGGTGGGGGGCATGACCGGCGGGGCGTGGGACGATCGGGACTTCGTCTCCGAGATCGTGGCGGTGCAGACGCTGGAGGGGTTGCAGGGGTCCGACAAGGTGCTGCAGGCGTGGTGTGACAACCAGCCCGGGTCGGCGATCGCGCACCTGCTGGCCGGGCGGCACGCGGTCGAGTGGGCCTGGGAGGCGCGGGGATACGGTCAGTCCGACACGGTCACGGACCAGGGGCAGGGGCTGTTCGAACAGCGGCTGCTCAAGGCCGAGCAGCACCTGCAGCGGGCGGCCGAGCTCGAGCCGGGTGATCCCACGCCCTGGGCCAGCCTGATCAGCGTGCGGCTGCGTGGCCTCGGCGGCGACATCGCCTCGGCGTACGAGCTGTTCGACGAGGCGGTGAAGCGGGAGCCGCACAACCGCACGGCCCACGTCGAGATGATCATGGCGCTGGCCCACAAGTGGTCGGGCGCCGGCCACGAGCCCATGTTCGAGTTCGCGCGCAAGGCCGCGGCCGACGCGCCGGACGGCAGCGACATCCCGGTAGTGCTGATGATGGCGCACCTGGAGCGCTGGCTGTGGGAGAGCCACTTCGAGGAGGACGACGACGCGGCCGACGCCTACCTGGAGCACGAGGGGGTGCTGGCCGAGGCGGCCGCGGCCTACGACCGCTCGCTGGGCGCGGCCAGCCACGTGGCGCGGCGGTCGACCATCCACTTCCGCAACTGGGCTGCGGCGTGGTTCTACCTGGCCGAGGACCGGGCGCGGCTGGCGCGGGAGACCCATGCCATCGGCGTGGCCGTGACCGACCGGCCGTGGCAGTACCTCGACGATCCGGGGGTGGCGTTCGCCGAGGCGCGCAAGCTCGCCAGCGGGGGGTAGGCGTGGCGAAGGCGACCGAGGGAGCGTCGCTCCCCTGCATTCACTGCGGGGCGCCGGTGGAGATCGGGTCCGGGGCGCAGGCCACGTGTGCGTTCTGCCTCGGCGCGGTGGACGTGCCCGTGCAGCTGCGCCAGCCACTGGCCGACGAGCAGGCGCTGCGCGCGCGGCTGCAGCAGGCCCGGGCCGACTTGCAGGGCGCGAGGAGTGGCGCTGCGTCGGGCCGGAGGGCCCTGATCCGGAACATCGCGCTGGCCGTGCTGGTGCTGGCCCTGTTGGTGGGCTACCAGGGCGCCGTGATCCTGTTCTCCTCCTACGATCCCGAGGCCGGGTTGCAGGTCAATCCCCTGGCGGTGGTGCAGCCGCTGATGATGTGCGCCGTGTACGTGCTGGCCATCGGACTGATGGTGCTGAACCTGGCGTTCGGCAAGCTGGTGGATTTCCGTCGGGCGACGCGCGTGCCCTTCGCCGTGCCCGAGGGCGCGCGGGCGAGGTGCCCCAGCTGCGGGGCGAGCGTATCCGCGGGCCGGGGACTGACCGTGAGGTGCGGCAGCTGCCACACCGAGATGCTGCTGCCGTCGTACCTGGTGGCCGTGAAGCTGCGCAAGCGGCACCACGACGTGGTCATGAAGCACCAGGAGGTCGGCCACCACCAGCGGGGACAGCAGCTGGCGTCGGCCGCCTCGCTGGGGTGCGGCGGGCTGCTCTACCTCGGGTTTGCCGCGAGCATGCTGGCCGTGCCGCCGGTGCTGGTGCTGGTCTCGGTGACCGGGTGGGTGCCGATGGGGGGGGGGCCCGCACAGACCACCTCCGGACCCCCCGCCCTGCCCGCGCTGCGGCCCGGGCCGGCGTCCGGCCCCAGCGGCACGCGGCTGTCCTGGGCCGGGCCCCAGACCTGGCGGGCGGGGCAGGGGCGGTGATCAAGCCGGCAGCGGCAGGATGCGGCGGACCTTGCCGGTCTTCGGGTCCGGGCCGACGGTGTTGATCTCGTAGTCGATCGCCACCTTCGTGCGCAGGCGGGCCTTCTCGAACTCGCCGTCCACGGCGCGCTCGACCTCGTCGAGATC
>CAZXHG010000087.1:0-34406 GCA_964639985.1 uncultured Rickettsiales bacterium | reverse complement strand
GGTGCTTGTCCGGGGGTGAACGGGGGCCTCACGCCGGTTCGGGGGCGGACAGGTGCTTGTCCGGGGGTGAACGGGGGCCTCACGCCGGTTCGGGGGCGGACAGGTGCTTGTCCGGGGGTGAACGGGGGCCTCACGCCGGTTCGGGGGCGGACAGGTGTTTGTCCGGGGGTGAATTGGGGGATCAGGGGCGGGGGGTGCGGCGGAGGACGCGGGCCCAGAGGTCGAGGAGGAGTCCGAGGGCCAGGGCGAGGATTCCGGTGGTGATCACGAGCACGGCCCACCAGGGGCGGTCGAACCACTCGCGGTGGTGGGACAGCAGCAGCAGGGCGGTGCCGGTGTTGGCCAGGCCAGCGAAGAAGAAGGCGCGGCGTTGCTGGCGCTGGCTCAGCACCGTGATGCCCAGGGAGAGCGCCAGGTACAGCACGTCGTAGCCGTGGGCGTACTCGCCGGTAGCACACAGCCAGGCGATCGGCTCGAGGATGGCGAAGGGGGCCAGGGTCAGCAGCAGCCAGGTGGCGGGGCCGGTGGGTTCGCCGCCGTACCTCTCCAGCAACGCGCCGGCCAGGTAGATCAGCACGCCGTTGACGGTCATGGCGGCGAGGGTGTCGAGCAGCAGCGGGCTGGCCACGGACTCGGATTGCAGGCCGGCCAGGGACAGGCCCAGGTAGTCGAGCTGCCGGCCCTGCAGCGCCAGCAGCTCCAGGGCCAGCACGAAGACCACGGCGCAGCCCAGGACGAGCGGCCTGCCGAACCAGGTCAGGCCACGCACCTCGGTCACCCGGCCGCCGACGCCCAGGAAGGGCACGAGCGGTAGCAGGTGGAACGACAGCAGGTCCCAGCGGCCCTCCCGCACCCAGTCGCCCAGCCCCAGGTCGGTGAGCGCCGCCAGCCACAGGAGGGCGGCCGATGCGGTGAACACCGAGGCCAGCGCCGAGGTGCGTGTCTTCCAGGCCAGCAGGCAGGCCCAGGCGGCGGTGAGCACGGCCGCGACCTGCAGCTGGCTGTTGGACAGGGTGACGCCGAACAGCTGCCCGGGGGTGTCCGCGGCCACCGACCCGAGCTGGGCCTCGGTCAACAGGATCATCACCAGCAGCGGCAGCAGCAGCACGCCGCCGAGCGCGAACGCCACGGCCGCGGCGCGGTGTTCGCGACGGTACAGGGTCCAGGCCGCCCCGTTGAGGCCGGCGAACGGCAGCCCCAGCGCCAGCAGCGGCAGGGCCACACCGTCCACCGCGTCGAAGAAGCGGTGGGCCGCGAAGAACAGCAGGCCGCCGCATGCGAGCACGAATGCCCCGACGTACAGGGCCACCTGGGCGTAGGAGAGCTGTCGGCTCTCCACGATCCAGTCGTCCTCACGGCGCGACAGGCGGTGGTACTCCCGCCGCAGGCGCTGTGCCTCGGAGGGGTAGATCAGCTTCAGCGCCAGCCACTCCTCGACCTGCTCGAGGTGCGGGATCGTGCGACGTTCGAGGGCGGACGAGTACAGGGTGGGGCGGGCGAGGACCGGCCGGCCGGCCACGAACCGGCGCAACTCGCGGGCCATCTCCCGCGCCGACGGGTAGCGATCGACGGGGTGCCGCTCCATGGCCTTGAGCGCGATGGCCTGCAGCGGCTCGGGCACGGTCGGCTCGACCTCGACCGGCAGCCGGGGCCGGCCAGTACGGATGGCGGCGATCGCGACCTCGTCGTCGTCAGCGGCGTACGGCACGGCCCCGCACAGCAGCTCGTAGGCGATCACACCGAGGGCGTACACGTCCGCGCGGGCGTCGATCGGGCATTGCGGATCGAGCTGCTCGGGCGCCAGGTACGGCAGCGTGCCCACGCCGTGCCCCTGCCCAGGCTCGCCCCGGCTGAGACCGAAGTCGAGCACGTGGGGTTCCAGCCGGGCATCGAGCAGGATGTTGGCTGGCTTGAGGTCACGGTGCTGCAGGCCCAGCCGGTGGGCGTGCTCGATGGCCTCGCAGATCTCGGCCAGGATGCGCGCGCGCTGGCCGTACTCGAGGGACGCGGCCACCTCGTCGAGGTGGAACCCCTCCACGTGCTCCATGATCAGCACCGGCGGCTCGGCGTCGGGCCGGAACTCGTGGATCTGCACGATGCGGCGATCCTGGAACAGCGCCAGCGTGGACGCCTCGCGCAGGAAGTCGTCGAGGGTCGGATCGAGCCCCCCGTCGCCCCGGATCACCTTGGCCGCGACCGTACGGCCGAGGCGAAGGTCCTCCAGCTTGTACACCTCGCCCATGCCGCCAGCGCCCAGGCGCTCCACCGTGCGGAAGCCCTCGAACTGCGGCAGCGGTCGCGGCTCGGCCGAGGTCACCTCGCCCACCAGCTCCTCGTCGAGCCGCTCGTACCGCTCGATGGCCGCGGCCAGCGGGCCGACCAGGTCGGTCTCGGCGCCACAGAGCCGCTCCGCAGACAGGCGGTCTCCGGTGGCCTCGCGGTGCTCCACGTACCGGGCCAGCAGGTCGGCCAGCGGTTCGCTCACGTGCCCCGCTCCACGGCCAGGGTCAGCGCGGCCATGGCCCGGGCGAACGCCATCCGGCATGCGTCCGGACTGCGGTCCAGCTGCTCACCGATCTCCGGGAAGCTCAGCTCCTCCAGGCGGCGCAGCACGATCAGCTCGCGCTGGCCCTCGTCCAGGCTCTCCAGCGCCTTCTCCAGGGTGACCGCCCGCTCGTGGAGCGCGACCCGCGACGTGCCGCTGCGCACCTGGGCGACGAGCGCGTCACCGGCGTCGTCCAGGGGCAGGTCCCGCCGCACGTCGCGCCGGCCCGCCTGCTGGTAGGCGGCCTGGTCGCGGATCTCGTTGCGTGCGATCCGCGCCAACCAGGCCATGAACGTGCCGCTGGACTCGCCCTCGAACCCCTCGATCGACCGGCAGGCCTTGAGCAGGGTGTTCTGCAGCACGTCGCGGGACTCGCAGCGGCTACGCAGGCCGGGCCCCATGCGCAGACGGATCAGGGCCAGCAGCCGCTGGGCGTACCGGCCGCACAGGGCGTCGAGGTCCTCCCGGGAGCCGTCCCGGGCGCGCATCACCATGCGCGTTGTCTTGCTGCGCTCCATGGTTTTTCGAGCATACCCGTTCGGTCGAGCCCGCGGTTGCCGTCTTGGGAAGTGAGGGCGGAGGGAATCCGCCGACACGGGAGGATCGAAACCATGATCAAGCGCATCGCAGTCATCACCCTGGCCCTGGCCCTGGCGCCCCTGGGCTGCATCATCGACGAGACCACCCACGTGCTGTACCTGGAACCGGATGGTTCGGTCACGTGGCGTGTCCTGCAGGACCTGGTGCGGTCCGATCGGGACGCGCCGCGGGAACGGCTGGCCGAGGAGGCAGACTTCCTCGACGAGGTGGACACGGCCGAGGACAGCTACAGCCGCATGTTCGCGGACATGGGAGCCACCGCGGTCGACGCCTGGTCGGTGCGCGACCGGCGGCCCTACTCGCTGGTCGTGGAGGGCCGCTTCGAGGGACTGGACGAGGCCACCGAGGCGCTGGGCGAGCACATAGAGACGGACCTGCATGTCACGCTGGAGCAGGACGGCGACGTGGTCCACTACACGCTGCGGGTGCCCCCGCCGACCGAGCAGGTCGACCCCGACGACGCGGACGACGCCTGGCAGTGGGCGCAGCATCGCTTCCGGATGGTGACGGCGAAGGGGCGCTTCGTGCACGCGCGCGGCTTCGACATCAGCGAGGACGGGGTCGTGGCCGTGCCGCGGCCGCTGACCCGGGACGAAATCGACGAGCACGACGGCACGTCGGTCTACACGCTGACCTGGGATCTCTCCCGCTGAGCGATGGCCTGATCAGCAGGAGTCGTCGAGTACGACGCGGTTGCGGCCGCCCTCCTTGGCCCGGTACAGGGCCTGGTCGGCGCGCCTCAGCAGGTCCTCACCGCCCTCGTCGTCGCCCGGAATCAGCGCGGCCACGCCGATGGAGATGGTGACCTGGATCGGGCCCTCCGGCCCCTCGACCTCCGCCCTGGAGACCAGGTAGCGGATGCGCTCGCCCAGGATGGCGAGGCCAGCGCGGTCGGTCTGGCGCACCAGGATGCAGAATTCCTCGCCGCCGTAGCGGAACACCGCGTCCTCGGTGCGGACCGAGTCCACCAGGATGGCGCCGGTCTCCATCAGCACCTTGTCGCCCACGGGGTGGCCGTGGGTGTCGTTGACCCGCTTGAAGTGGTCCAGATCCAGCAGCAGCATGGCCAGCGGCTCGCGATGACGGCGGGCGTAGTGCACCTCCTGGTCGAGGCGCTGCTGCAGCTGGAAGCGGTTGCCCGTGCCGGTGAGCGGGTCGGTGCTGATGGTCGTGGACAGGGTGTTGACCGCCTCGGCGCTGAGCTCGTCGACCACCGCAAACTGGATGATCGTCGAGTTGCCCAGCTGGACGCGGCAGTTGTCCGGCAGCAGGATCGAGCCCAGCAGGCGCTGACCGTCCACGAAGGTACCGTTGAGGCTCTCGTTGTCCGTGAGCTCGAAGCGGCCGTCCCGCAGGGCGATGCGCGCATGCCGCCGGGAGATGGACGACTCGGGGAACGAGTAGTCCGCGGCCTGTCCACGGCCCATCACCCCGCCATCCGGGCCCATCACGAGCAGCCGCCCGGCTTCACCTCCGGTGAGGACCGTCAAGGTGGCCCCGACCACGCCGGTCCCTGCCTCGGGCATGGCGGGCACGGCCACCGTCGCGACGGTGTTGTAGCCGGGCCGATCCTCGTCGTATTCCGGTGCCACTCAGCGACTCCCCGGGGCGTCCCCTGTTCGAACCGACATGGTACTGCGACGGTGAGATATCGGCCACTCGGGCCCGCGGTTGTTTTCTTCATGTGCGGATGCACAATTCTATTTCAAGCTATTGATATCACTTGACTCACCACGACTGGAATCAGCCGGTCTTTCCCCACAGGAACCCGGTGGATACAACATACTTGTATGTTTGATTTCAGTCCGTTGCGAGGGTCAGGAACACCGGCGACGGGGACACCGGGATGTCGGTGCCGACCACGGTCTCGACCACCGGCTCGACCTGGTCCCGCTCCTCCACGATGCGGGTCACCCGAGCGCGCGGCATGTCGAAGCTCAGGTCGAGCAGCCCCTCGGTCCCGGCCCACGCCACATACACCGGCGCGCGGCCGCTGAACGTGAAGCGGTACAGCTCGACATCGTCGAACGGCAGCTTCTCCACGGTCCGGAAGTCGTCGAGCAGCTCCACGGTGAGCTTGAACGTGTGGTAGCCGGGCTTGGGGCCGTCCCGGTGGTGGACCAGGTTGGCGCCGGCGAACGTGCCCTGGAGGGTGTTGCGCATGTAGTTGTGCCACAGCACGACGTCGGCGCCGCTGGCCGACAGGATCACGAGCCGCTGGACCACCTCCCGCGCCTGCCGCTGCTCCGTACTGTCCCCGGAGAGGATGGAGCTGGCGTGGGACGAGGTGCCGGTCTCCGAGACCCAGATCGGCACGTCCAGGCCATGCTTCGCCAGCAGGGCAGCGAACGCGTCGTACCGCTCGGCCAGTCCGTGGACCGGACCGTAGTCGTGGTACCCGGCGATGTCGAAGTACTGGCCCATCCCCTCCCCCAGCCGCCGGTCGAGGGCGTCGAGCTGCACCTGGAACATGCGCGGCGAGGTGCCGGCCATACCCGGCATCAGCACCTCGCAGCCCGGGTCGGCCTCCTTCACCCACTCGTAGCTGTGGCGCATCATCTCCACCAGGGTCGGCTCCTGGGTGATCTCCGTGCCCAGCTCCCAGTAGTGGATGGCGTCGCGGTAGCGCTCCACCACGGTCGTGACGTACTCCTTGGCGTACTTGCGCTGGGTGGCGTCGGACAGGTCCAGGGCGTTGTCCTTGAAGTAGCGGGCGACCGCCCGGCGCCCTCCCCCCTCCCGGGCAAGCTGCTCGAGGTGGGACTGGGAGAAGTCGCCGCCGAAGAAGTACGGCATGCCCATGTGCGAGTACAGCGTGGCGATCAGGGGGTGCTTGCTGGTGGCCACCAGCTCGTCGCACATCTCCCAGTGCCACACGCCGGGCTCGGGGTGGAGGAAGTCCCAGGTGGTGTCCGCGGCGCCCGGCTGCCGCAGCAGCAGCGGCGGCAGCTCGTCCAGCCGCGCCAGATCCCTCGCCAGGTCGGGGGCGCGGGCGAACGGCTCGGGCGCGTACCCGCCGTTGAGCCCGAAGTGGCCATGGGACGGCGAGGTCGCGCCGGTGTCCGCCCCGGCGTCCCGCGACGCGGCGGCGGTCGACGATTCGGCGTCGGCTGCGGCTCCGGACCGCACGGCGCACGAGGAGCACCCCAGCAGCAGCAGGGTCGACAGCAGGGCCAGGGTCCGCATGACGTCACCTCCCGGTGACGACCATTCTATCCCCTCGCCCCCGTGCCTCCTCCGTCCGGGGGCTCGATCGCCGACGCGGGTGGCGACACGCACTGCGGGACCTGGGGGCGGGACAGGTCGACGAGGGCCTCGCGCCAGAACGGCGGCTCCTTCCACGGGCTGTCCTCCCCGGCGGCGATGCGGCGCCGCACCAGGTGCCGCGACACGCGAAAGCGGCGGGAGATCACCGCGCGCTCCAGGGGCAGCCGGGCCGCCAGCGCCCACTGCACGGCCGACAGCAACGAGAAGACCAGCGTGGCGCGCAGCCGACGCGCCAGCGGAGCCAGCACCATCCACAACGGCCCCAGGGGCGGCAGCCACAGCAGCAACGTGATCAGCGGGGCGTTGCGCGCGACCACAGGCAGCAGGCCCAGGGCCTCGCCCCGGCTCAGCGTGTGCCCGGTATACAGCACGTGCAGCTCGCAGATGGCGCGCACCTGCGCGCCGACCACCACCGCCGGGATGGCCCGCAGCACGGGGGTGTCGGCGCACACGCGCAGGGTCCGGGCGATGACCTCCTGGGCGTAGGGCAGCTTCTCCCGCATGTGACGCGCGAGCTGCAGGGCCCGGTCCCCGAGGACCCGCTCCAGCTCCGCACGCAGCTCGTCCACACCGCGCAGGTCCAGCGGCATGTCGGTGGGCAGCTCCGGGTCGTAGCCGAAGACGCACGTCGGCCAGACGCGCTCGACGCCAAGCGCCTCTCGCCACTGCGCCAGCACGTCGTCGAGGGTGTCGGGCCCGTAGCGGTCCCAGTGGTCGACCTTGTTCAGCACCACGAACACCTGCTCGCAGGCCTGTTGCAGCCGCCGCAGGTGCTCGACCTGGGTGGCATCCGCCGACCCGGTCACCACCAGCAGGCCCACGTCCACCCGCTCGAGGAACGCCTCGGTGAGCCCAGAGCGGTCCTCGTCCACGTCGTCGAGCCCGGGAGAGTCGATCACGCGCACCCGGTCGTCGAACTGCAGGGCCTTGAGCTCGGTGGTGACCCCGGACTCGGCTCCCACGGCCACCACCGGATCCTCCCGGGTGCGGCGCAGCAGCGCGTTCGTCAGCGAGCTCTTGCCCGTGCTGACGCGCCCGGCCACGACCATGTTGAGGGTCCGGGCGAGCTGCTCCTCCAGCTCGGCGAGCGAGGCACGCGCGGCTGCGGAACGGCCCATCGCGCGCAGCTCAGCCGTACATCATGTCGTGGAAGACCTGCTTCCAGTACTCGGGGGACTTCCAGTCGTCCGGGCCCGACCCCTGGATGCGCTCGCGGGCCACGGACTTCATCCCGCGGAACTTCTCGGCGAGCACGTCCTGCTCGTGCAGCTCGTGGCCGCTGGCGAGCATGGAGTTGACCGCAGCCAGCATGGCGAAGGTGATCACCACGGCCACGGACGCGGCGGCCATGTCCAGGATGCCGGACGGCGGGAACACCGACTTGGCCCACAGGAACATCGTGGACCCCGCGCTCCGCGCGGCGAACGACGGCAGCAGCGACAGCAGCGAGCCCTTGGTCAGGATCTTGCCGGTGTACAGGTAGTACAGCCGCCCCACGGCCGCGGCCTGGGTGGCGGTGATGTACACCGCGCTGCCGGGCAGGAAGGCCTCGCCGGCGACCGCGGTCAGCGAGGCGATGATCGTCTTCCAGGCCGCGTCCGACTTCTGGGCCAGGTGCCGGGCCAGCAGCAGGTCCTTGCCCTGCTCGGCGAGGAACTCGTCCATGTCCGCGCGCAGCTCGTCGATGCCGCGGATGTCCAGGGGCAGCGAGGCATCCACGCTCGGGTCGTAGCCGAACACGCACGTAGGGTAGATGCGGTCGACGTCGAGGCTCTCCTTCCACTGCGCGACCACGTCGTCCAGCGTGGAGGGGCTGTAGCGGTCCCAGCGGTCCACCTTGTTGAGCACCACGAAGGTGGCGCGGCAGGTCCGTCGCAGGTCGTTGAGGTACCTGCGCTGCGAGGCGTCGGCCGAGCCCTCGATGACGAAGATGCCCACGTCCACGTTGCGCAGGAAGTCCTGGGTCACCCGGGAGTTGTCGGTGCGGATGTCGTCCAGCCCGGGCGAGTCCACGATGCGAACCCGGTCGTCGAGCTTGAGCACCTTGAGCTTGGTGGTCACGCCGGAGACCGCGCCCACGGCCGCCACCGCCTCCTCCCGCTCGCGTCCCAGCAGGGCGTTGATCACCGAGCTCTTGCCCGAGCTGACCTTGCCGATCACCGCGATGTTGAGGGTCTGGCCGAAGTCCAGCGCCCGGTCGTCGATGGCCGCCTCGAGCGCGCGGGTGAAGAACCCCTCGCCGCGGTCGAACAGCGCAGGGCCCGCGGCCTCGATTTCGGCGGGCAACAGCTCGGGCAGGAGCTCGCCCTCGGGCTCCAGCTCGGGCACCGCGACCTCGACGTCGTCCGGACGATCCGTGGTGTCGCTCATCGTTCCTCCGTCAGTCGCAGCATGTCCGAGCCGGTGAGGGCGGTCAATCGGACCGCCCGGCCTGCCAGGCCAGACGCTGCCGGCATTCGCACAGGTGGAGCTGCTCCAGCGGCTCGGTGACGTGGCGCTCCAGGGTGGTGCAGATCCGGTCGGCCAGGGCCACGTCCCCGGCCCGAGCTGCCTGGTGGGCCACACCAACGAGGTGGTCGGCCACGTCGTCGGCGAGGGCAGGCACGACCTGCACCTGGGCCAGGACGTGGTCCACGCGGCGAACCGTCTGGCGCTCGATCCCGAGCTGACGCTGACCGGTGGGCACCCTGTAGATCCAGGTGACGTACGCATGGCGCAGTCGGTCGTCGTCCGGGTAGCGGGCGAGCAGGTCCTCCATGGTGCGACGGCGCTGGTAGGGCGAGTGGTTCCACGCCAGCGCCGCGGCCACCTGGGGTCCCAGCTCCGGGTCGCGCAGGCAGGCCTGCAGCACGGCCCGCTCGCGCCGCGGCGGCTCCAGCGCATCCAGCGCGTCCAGCGCCTGCAGCATGGCGTCCCGCTGCCCCAGGGTGAGTAGGCAGTTGGCCCGCACCTGCAGGAACCGGAAGCGCTCGTCCTCGGGCAGCTCGCCGTCGGCCAGCACCTCGTCGGCCAGGGCCAGGGCCTCCTGCTCGCGCTCCAGCCGGCGCAGGCACTGCACCGCCTGGTAGGCCCACCGGGGCTCGGGCTCCTCGCGATACAGCTGCTCGTAGATCGCCAGCGCGCCGGTCGGATCACCCGCGCTCCAGCGACGGGTGGCCTCGTCGTCCAGCTCGGTGACGTGGGTACCCAGCTTGGGGCAGCACTCGTCGCTGTACGCGGGCTGCAAGGCGGGATCGAACGCCTCGCGGGCCGCGGCCATCTCCTCGAGATCCACCGGGACCTCGGCCAGGAACGAACGCCAGCGGCGGTCCAGCTCGGCCAGGTCACAGCCGTAGATGCCCTCGTAGTCCCGCGTCTCCTGCAGCTCGTAGAACGACGCGAAGCCGTACTCCAGGACGAGGAACCCCACGAACGAGCCGGCGGCGTCGTACGCGTTGCCCTCGTCCAGGGTCCAGAACCCGGTCGACGACATGACCTGCACCGCGCTGGGCAGGGTTTCCCCCTGCAACGCCGCGGCCAGCTCCTCGTGGGCCTGCGCTTCCAGCGCGTACTCCTTCTCGTAGGCGTGGGCCAGGCCCTCGAGGATCCCGCGGGGCAGGATGGCCATCTCCGCGCCAGCGAGGCCGTAGTGCAGGGCGTGCACCAGCTCGTGCTCCAGCGTCGGCCCAAGGGCCGAGCGCCACGTCAGCGAGATGGTGTCGTTGACCACGTGCGCGGACCGCGTGAGCGTGAACGCCGATTGCTGTCGCCGGCCGTCGAACAGGTTGATCTCGATCACCTGGTCCGGCTCGAGGCCCCAGCGAGAGGTCAGCAGGTGGCGATACCACTCCGCGTCCAGCGCGACGGCCTCGGCGTGCACCTCGGCCATGTCCCCGGGCGCGTACCGCACCACGAAGTGCTCGGTGCGCACCACCCCGGAGAGTTCCCCCCGCAGGGCTCCTCTCCCCCACCCCACGCCCACGTGGCTCCCAGCGGCGCCCACAACCAGCACCAGGGCCACCACGCCGAGCAGGCCGCGGTTGCGCGCCGTGTGGGCCACGGCCTCGGCCTCGGCGCCACGCACGGCGCGGCCGTGCCTCCACAGGGAGAGGTTCCACACCGTGACGGCCAGCGCGGTCACCAACACACGCTGCAGGCCGTGCACCCGGGGGATGTCCATGGGCGCGCGCACGTCGAACGCCACGGGCTTGCCCACGAACAGGTCCACGATCTGCGGTCCCCACATGGCCTGCAGGCCATCGTGCAGTAGCGACACGAGGGCCAGCCCGCCGAGCACCGCCAGCAGCCACGGCCAGCGCCACCGCTGCTCCCCCAGCACCACCCCCAGCACCGCGGTCAGGGCGACCGCCGGGGGCCAGGTCACCCAGTAGAACAGCGCGCCGTCCGCGACCCGGCAGTGGGGGCCGAGCGCGTTGGCGGCGAGCATCACGAGGAACGCGAGCAGGCCCATGACCCCGGCCGCCGTGACCGCGACGGTCAGGGCAGCCGACATGCGCGCGGGCGCCGACACCCCGCGCTCGCGCGCAGCGCCACCCGCCAGGTGGGCCGCGAGGAAGAACGACACGGCCGCGGCCACGACCGTGAACAGCTGCGTGAACTCGTGGGTCAGCACGTGGAACGGGGGCACCAGCTGACCCAGCAGCGGAACGGCCACTCCCGTGGCCACCGCCACCGTCATCGCCCGGCGCCATGGAAGGTGCATTCGCATCCAGCGGTCCATCGCTCCCCTCGCAGGATTATGGGCATTCCGGCCGCGGGCAGGCTACCATCGTCGCCTCGCGCCACAACGACGGAGACCGCGGCGATGAACGAGCGAACGAAGAAACCCAGGCGGCCCCACCCCACCCGCTGCCCGATCTGCGGCGGCACCGAGTTCGCGTGGGGGCACCTGCAGGGTCAGGGGCTGAGCTTCAAGGCCGACGACGCGCCCATCCTGTCCAAGTTCCTGGGCATCGGCTATCGGGTACGGGCCCGGGTCTGCAAGGCCTGCGAGAACATCCAGCTGTTCGCCGGCTGACTCAGCGATCCCGCGGCCCTGGCCGCACGTGCGGCCAGGGCGACGCCACCGCCGTTCGCTGCCGCGCCCCGTCCAGCCAGGCGTCCTCCTCCCCCATCGCCAGCGGCTCCAGCGTGGCCCACAGGATGCTCGCCGCGGCCTCGAGGTCCTCGATCAGGATGGTGTCGATGGTGTCCTGCGGCGTGTGGTAGTAGCCGTGCTCCCCGGCGGTCAGCGCCATCATCGCGGGGATCCCGGCCCACGCGAAGCAGCCGTGGTCGGAGTTGTAGGTCGACGGCCCCGGGATCACGTCGTAGGGCAGGTCGGCCGACGCGGCCGCGGCCAGGTCCGACAGCCAGGCGAACGGCTCGTGGTCAGCGCCATAGAAGATCAGCCCGCTGCCGTCCCCCGCGCCGACCATGTCCACGCTGAGCATGGCCACGGTGTCCTCCAGCGGGTACGTGGGCTCGCCCACGTAGTGGCACGAGCCGATCAGGCCCAGCTCCTCGGCGTTGTAGGAGCTGAACATCACGGTGCGCGCGGGCGCGCGGCCGCACCCGGTGAGCAGGCGGGCCAGCTCCATCATCACCGCGCTGCCCGATGCGTTGTCGTCTGCGCCGTTGTTGATGTCGCCGTCGGGCGCGGTGCCGATGTGGTCCAGGTGGGCGCCGATGACGATGACTTCGTGGCCGATGTCCGGATCCGTGCCCTCGAGCACTCCGTGCAGGTTGGCGGTCTCCACCTCGCTGGTGGCCGCGTCCACGGTCACACGCGCGGTCACCCCGGTGGCCACGCTGCCGGGCTGCAGGCTGGCGTCGATGGCCCCCGCCCACGCCTCCAGATCGGGCACGGCCGCCTCGACGCGATCCCGGTTCGGGGACACGGCCGGGAAGTCCTCGGCCGCGTAGTCCGAGCCCAGGTACCCCTCCACCGGCGAAGGGCCGTGCTGGTAGTCGGCCACCAGCACCAGGGCTGCCGCGCCATGGGCCGCGGCGTTGGCCGCCTTGTAGCCGAACGTCCAGTGGGCGCCCGGGCTGAGGCCGACCTCGTTGATCGGGCACTCCTCGTACGTGGCGTCGTCGTCGTTGGGGCCGTGACGCAGGGCCAGCGCGATGCGGCCGTCGAGGTCCAGGGCGGCGTAGTCGTCGTAACCGGCCGGGTCGAAGGGGCAGTCCGGCCACTTGGCCCCGTCGAACGACGGCACCGTGAGGCCATAGCCGACGAACACCAGCTCGGCGGTGACGTCGCCGGCGCCCGAGTTCTGGAACACGCCGAAGTCCGAACCGTCGGTCAGCACGTCGCCCCCGATCTCCAGCTCGGCCGGGGCGAGCTGCTCCCACTGCGCGAACCCGAAGGTCTGGCGGTACGAGCCGTCCCCCCCGGCCTGCGCCAGCCCCAGGTCGGTGAACAGCCCCTCCACGTGATCCAGCGCATCGTCGTTGCCCTGCGTGCCCGCCGCGCGCCCCTCCCGGGCGTCGTCCGCCAGCCAGGCCACGTCGTCGAAGATCCGCTGGGGATCGAGCTCCTCGGCGGCGAAGGTGTCGTCGTCCCCGGTGTCGTCGTCCCCGGTGTCGTCATCGGCCACGTCGTCGTCGGCCACGTCGTCGTCGGCCACGACGTCGGGGCAGCCGGCGAGGAGCAGTGAGAGCGCCACCAGCCAGGCGAGGGCGACGAAGGGGGCTGAGTGGTCCATGGGATCCTCCAGATCCCGCATGTTAGCCGAGCGCCCACCTTGCGGCGCGCACGGGCCAGAAATGTCCCTCGGTCGCGCACTGCGGGCCGTCGAGAGGCCCCGACGTGCACCATGCGGCCCGCTGTCGGGGGGGCAGCGATGTGGTATCTTGGCAGGGTTCCGCGAATGCACGGCGGAGTCACGAGCCGACTCCGAGGAGGACACCGCATGACCAAGTACTTCTGGACGCTGGCCGGGACGCTCATCCTGCTGCTGTCGTTCACCATGCTCAACTGCAACGGTGACGAGGCCATCGAGGGTGACGAGGGGGGCGAGTGCTCCGACGGCGCGGACAACGATCAGGACGGCCTGTTCGACTGCAACGACCCCGGCTGCTACGGCAGCCCGGACTGCGACGGCAGTGGTGACGACGACGACGACGACAACGGTGACGACGACCCCATGGCGGACGACGACGCCCCCCCCCCCGACGCCGACGACGCCGCGGCCCCCGACGACGACGACTCCCAGCCGCCCGACGACGACGACGACGACCAGACCGGCGACGACGACACGGGCGAGGAGAAGGGCTGCAAGTGGCTGTGCGACGAGATCGACTACTGCGGCTGGTTCGGCTCCGGGCCGTGGGGCAACGACGCCAAGGCCTGCGATACCTGGTGTGTGAACACGCTCGGTGATCCGCCCTCCAAGCAGTTCCTGATGTGCATCGAGCTCTACATGCCGAAGTGTGATCAGGCTGGCTTCGAGACCTGCCTATAGACCCGCTCGCCCCCCCTCCGACGACCCATCATTCCTGCGGCGGCACGCACACCTGAGCCGATGAGGCGCTCGCCCCGCTGCTGTACACGAACCGATCCTCCTCGCGCTCCTCGGTGCCGTCGATGCCATCGCAGTAGTCGTTGAGCGACGACGACTTCGACACGCACATGCCGGCTTCGGGATCGTCGGAAGCCACGCAGAACGTGGGCGCCGTACCCGACAGGTCCGGACAGTAGCCGTCACAGGACAGCGCGCAGAAGCCGTGCTCCGTGTGGCTGACAGGGTCCTCGAAGCGGTGACAGTAGCCGGTCACGGCGTCGTCGCTGAAGTCGCACTGCAGGTCCGACTCGCACACGTCGCCGATCCACGGCAGGCGCACGCCGTTGAGCTGCGGGAAGGTCTCGACGTCGTCCAGCGTGGTGAACGTGTAGCCCTCCTGCTCCAGCTGCGTCAGCAGCGCGTCGAGGTTCTCCACCGTGTACGAGTGGATGTCGTGGAACAGCAGGATCCCGCCGCGGCGCCACGACGCCTGGGACACGGCCAGGCCGACGAAGTCGTCCCGGTACTCGTCCGGCACCGACCCGAAGGTGGAGGCGCTGCAGTACCCGTAGCCGCCGGTGGAGCTCTGGAAGCACCAGTCCGCGGTGTCCACGTGCCACCCCACCACCTGATAGCCGAAGTCGACCACGGTCTCGTACGTATCGCAGTTCGTCGATCCGTAGGGGAAGCGGAAGAACTCCGGGGTCTGGCCGTGCTCGGCCAGCACCTCCACCAGGATGTCGTGGGTCTGCTCCACCTCGGCGGTGAAGTCCTCGCTGTCGAGGCTGACGGCGTTGGGGTGGGTCTGGGTGTGGTTGCCCAGCAGGTGACCCCGCTCGACCATGTCGTGCAGCAGCCGCCAGTCGTCGTCGTCGTGCACCTTGTTGCCGTTGACGAAGAAGGTTCCCCGCGCGCCGTGGCTCTCCAGGATCGCCATCACCGCCGGGGTGTCGGTGGCGTCCGGGCCGTCGTCGAACGTGAGCGCCACGCGCTTGTCGAACGGGCCACTGTCCGGAGGCACCACCCCGGAGCAGCCGCTGCGCGGCTCGCCGTGCAGCTCGTCCCAGGCGTCCTCGTACAGCTGGCGCTCGTCGACGGCCGTGGCGCAGCCGCCGAGCAGCAGGCCGATCAGCGCCAGCACGATGCCCGCGCCGAGGCAGCCGCCGAGCAGCAGGGTGTGAACGGTCGCGATCCGGTCCTGTGATCCGTCCAGAGCGCGTCTCATGGGTCGATCCTCCTGTGATGGGCCGTGCCCGACAGCAGCGGAAATGCAACGTCCGGGCCAGATCAGGAGAAATCGACATCGGTGCGCAGTCCACCGTTCTCCCTCCAAGGACAGGGTGTGCGCATTCCTCGCGGGGTGTGCCAGGGGTGTGCCAGCCGTCCAGGAGACTGGACCCAGCCCACGCTCGGGCACACCCGCATGCGGTATACTGAGAAGTCCCCACGGCCGGGGTCGAGGGCCGGCCAGCGCGGGGGGGAGGTGGACGGACCATGGCGACGCCGGTGGTTCTCGTCATCGAGGATGACACCTATCAGCTGCAGCAGATGGCCGAGTGGGCGGCGTCGGCGGGGTTCTTCGTGCGCAAGGCCGCCGACGGGCTCGAGGCGTTCCACATCTTCCAGGCCGAGCAGCCCGACCTGATCGTGCTGGACTACCACCTGCCCGGCCTGCACGGCCGCGAGCTGCTGGACCGCGTGCGCAGCCACGCCACGGCCAGCGACACCCCGATCATGGTGGTCACGGCAGACGCGGCCCGGCAGACCAAGATCGACCTGCTGCAGCGCGGGGCCGACGACTTCATCCGCAAGCCCGTGGACCCGGACGAGTTCCGCGCCCGGCTGCGGGCCCTGGCCCGCAAGTCCGAGCTGGTGCTCAACCTCGAGTCGGTCACGGCCCAGCGGGACGAGGCCTACGACCAGCTCAAGAACCGCGCCCAGGAGCTCGAGCGGCTCACCATCGGCCTGGTCGCGGCGCTGGAGCGCGCATCCAGCCTCAACGACACGGACACGGGCAAGCACATCCAGCGGGTTTGCCGGTACGCCGAATTGCTGGCCCGCGCCTGCGGCTGCGAGCCCGAGTACTCCGACCGCATCCTGCGGTACGCCGGTCTGCACGACGTGGGCAAGGTCGGCATCTCGGATCGCATCCTCAAGAAACCGGGCATCCTCACCGACGAGGAGCGGGAGGAGATGAAGGCCCACACCCTGATCGGCGGCGAACTGCTGCGCACCGCAGGCCTGCCCCACATCGCATCCAACATCGCCTTCTTCCACCACGAGCGCTGGGATGGACGCGGCTACCCCCACGGCCTGGCCGGGGAGGACATCCCGCTGGAAGCGCGCATCGTGGCCATCGCCGATGTGTTCGACGCGCTGGTCACCCGCCGCTGCTACAAGCCCTCCTACACGGTGGAGCGGGCCGTGGAGATCCTGCGCGAGGCCGCGGGCGAGCAGCTCGACGGCAACCTCGTCGACCTGTTCATCGACCGCATGGACGAGGTGGTACGCATCCTCGAGGCCTACTCGGAGTGGCTGGAGGAAGAGGCGACCTGGGCGTGACCGGCCTGCGGGAGGGGGACCGGGTCGGGCGCTGGCAGCTGCGCCGGTGCCTCGGCGAGGGCGAATTCGGCGCCACCTGGCTGGCCCGCGACGCCAGCGGTCATCAGGCCGCCGTGAAGCTCCTGGCGGAGCCCCCCGGTGACGAGCTGCGCGCGCTGGCGCGGGTGGTCCACCCGGTGGTGGTCCAGGTCCTGGGCGGCGGCGGTACCCCCGTGCCCCACCTGGTCATGGAGTTCGCCCGGGGCAGGCCGCTGACCGCGTGGCTGCGCAAGCCCGCGCCCCCCAGCACCGCGACCCGCATCACCGCGTTCCTGGCCGACGCCCTGGCTACCATGCACCAGGCGGACGTGGTGCACGGTGACATCAAGCCCGACAACGTGATGGTGGAGTCGATCCGCCCCACGCGGCTGAAGATCGTGGACTTCGGCCTGGCCAACCAGCGCCACGGCGGCACGCTCAACTACGCCGCGCCCGAGCGCACGCGCGGCGGCTTCGCCTCGCCGGCCTCGGACGTCTACTCCCTGGGGCTGATCCTGTGGCAGATGCTGCACGGCTCCTTGCCGTGGGCCGAGCAGGGAGGTATGTCCGCGCCGCTGATGATGCGCGGCCGCGCCGCACCCCGGGCCGAGGTGGGTGAGCCGTGGCTGGCCGACCTTCTCACCGAGGTGCTCTCCCCGACCCCGGAGAACCGGCCCGCCGCCGCCCAGTTCGCCGACCGTCTGGCCAGCCACGGGGTGAACCTGCCCGCGCCTGACACGCAGCTGCTCGCGCGCCGCGCCCGCTCCCTGTGGGTGGCACCACCTCCACTGCGGAAGATCCTCGAACGGTGGTTCGAGCAGGGGGGGAACCTGGCCCTGGTCGGTCCCGATGGCTGCGGGCGCTCGCAGGCCCTGGACCACGTCGCTCATGAACTGAGCGCCCGGGGCCAGGCGTGGCTCAGGCTGGACACGGGCGCGTCCTCCTGGGTGTCCATCGAACACGCCCTGGCCTCTCCCGGGTTGCCGGGTGGCGCCGTGCGGCTGCCCGACGTACCCGATCCGGAGACCCGCGCAAGCACGGCCGCCCGGCTGCTGTTCGGCCGCTGCCCCGTGGGATTCGCCCTGCTCGCCGACGACCTGCACCGCGCCGGGGATCCGACCCGCCGCTTCATCGAGGCCCTCACCACCATCGACGGCGTTTCCCTGTGCGTCGCCGGACGGGACGCGCCGACCTGGGTCGATGACGTGCACGCGATCACCCCGTTCGATGCCGCGGAGGGCCAGGCGCTGGTGCGTGGCCTGCTCGGCGACCTTGGAGACGCCTCCCCCCTGTACGACCGGCTCGCCGAGGTGTCGGCCGGTCTGCCAGGTGCGGCGGTGGCGTTCCTGCTGCACGCGGTCGCCGAGGGTGGCCTGGTGTGGCGGGCCCGACAGTGGCACATCGATCCAATCCGGCTCGGTCACGTGCAGGCGGCCCCCGTCTCGAAGCTAGCGCTCGACACGGGCCTCGGCGACGACGCCGCGCGCCTGGCCTGTCTCGTGGCCGCCTCCCCTTCGGCCACCGCCATGGTCACGCTCAAGGCGCTCACCGGCATGGGCGGCGAGCAGGGCCATCGAGGAACTGGTCGACACCGGGCTGGTGCGCATGGAGCAGCGGAGCCTGGTGTGCATCAGCCAGGCCGCCGCTGGCGCGCTGGCTACCCTGGACGAGGATCCCGCCCGCACCCACCGCCTGCTGGCCTCCCACCTGCTGGGTGCGCCAGGCGCGTCCGTGCTGGAGCTGGGCTGGCACGTGGTGCATTCGGAGGACCCGCGCCTGGCCGAGGACGAGGGACCCCACCTGCTGCAGGCAGCCCGCGAGATCGACGCGGCCGAGGCCGCGCGCCTGGCCAACGCGCTGTGGGCCATGGCACGGAGCTCGGACATGGCCGTGGAGCGCATGCGCTGCCTCGAGGCCGCGGGCGAAGCGGCCGAGGCGCTCGCGTTCGGCGAGTCCCTCGTCGACGAGCAACTGCCCAAGCCCACGGACGCACCAGTGCTGGGGCTGATGGCGCACATCCACGCCGGATTGCGCGAGGACACGGATCGTGCCCTGCAGCTGCTGGAGCAGGCCCGTGAGGCCCTGTCCGGAGCGCCCCTCCCGCCGGAACTGGTGGCCATCCGCGCTCAGGCCCACTTCCGGGCGGGCTCCAACTACGAGGCGATCGATTCGGCGCGGTCCATCGCCGACAGCCCGCCGCCCGACGATCCGGCGAAGCTCGACCGCTGGCTGGAGATGCGATCCGTGTGGGCCCAGGCCCTGCACCAAGACGGCCGCCTCGACGAGGGCATCGCCCTGCTGGAGGAGCTGGACGTCGGCCTGGGCCACGGCCGCCCGGCGCGCGCCCAGCTCGACGCCACCCTGGGCCGCCTGCTGTGGCACGGCGGCCGGGTCCGGGACGCGGGCGAGGTCATGGCCCGGGCCGCGGACGAGGAGCGCGGCCTGGCCGTGCCGGACCGGGCGCGGCTGCTCAACAACGCGGGCCTGGCCCGCTACAGCGCGGGGGACCGCAAGGGCGCCCAGCGCATGCTGGAGCAGGCCGCCATCCTGTTCGAGCGCATGGGCGACACCGCCGACCTGGTGCGCGCGCGCACCAACCTGTGCTTCCTGTACCGGGAGTCCGGCCGCTGGGAGCGCGCCGAGCAGACCGGCACCTGGGCCCACGAGAACGCGCGGGCCCTGGAGATGCACGACTTCGAGGCCATGGCCGCGGGCAACCTCGGCGATCTGGCCCTGGCCGTGGACGACCTCCAGGGCGCGGCCGGCTGGTTCGACCGGGCCGACGAGCTGGCCCGAACCCACGGTCTGGAGTCCGAGCAGGTGGAACTGGCGCGCAGGCTCGCCGAGCTGGCCTCGGTGGCCAACGACGAGGACGCTGGCGACCGGGCCCAGGCTGCCCTGGCCCTGGCCTCGGCCGCAGGCGACGACGCCGAGGTCGCGCGGGCCACGGCCCTGCTCGCCCTGGCCCACGCTCGCGCGGGCCGCACCTCCGAGATGCACCGCTGCTTGGCCGAGGCGACCACGCCCCTGCGCGAGGCGGGCGCGGCCGGCTCCCTGGCCGAGGTCCGCGTGACCGCGGCCCGCGCCCTGCTGATCGCAGGCCTGACCGTGGACGCGCTGCAGGAGGCGACCCGGGTCCTGGTCTACGCCGACGAGGTGGAGCACGCGTTGCTGCGCAAGCGCGCGGACGCGCTGGTGGCCTCGATCCGCGACATCCAGGGTCCGGGTGGCATGGACCGGCAGCAGGACCAGCTGCTGGCCCTGGCCGTGGCCGTGGCCCGCGAGCGGGACTTCCAGGCCATCCTCGACGCGGTGGCCACGGCCACCCTGGACCTGCTGGACGGGGAGCGCGCGTTCGTGCTGATCGACCGCGACGGCACGCCCGAGGTGGTGGCGTCCGCGGCGCGCGAGGGCACGGATCCCGGCGCGCCGTCGCGGACCGTGGTGTCCCGCGCGCTGCGGGACGGCCGCGAGGTGATCGCCTCGGACGTGGACGAGCGTGCCGACCTGCGCGCGGCGCGCTCCGTGGCCACCATGCAGCTCAAGAGCGCCATGTGTGTACCCATGCTCGACGGCGACCAGCAGGTGGGGGCCCTGTACGTGGACAGCCGCGCGGCCAGCCACGAGGAGGTGACCCGCGCGGCCCAGCTGCTGCGCGCGCTGGGCTCGTACGCGGCCGTGGCCATCCACAACGCCCGCTACGTGCAGGAGGTGGCGGCGCGCGCGGCCCAGGCCGCGGAGATCGCCCACGACCTGCGCAGCCCGGCCGCGGCCATCCAGCTGGCGGCCATGGCCCTGCTCGAGGCCCACCCCGAGGACGATCCCCGGCGGGAGCACGTGGTGCGCATCCTCGACGGCTCGCAGCGTGTGCAGGCCATGGCCGGCGAGTTCCTGGAGGAGCGGTCGAGCCGGCGCCGCCGGCTCGACCTGTCGGCACACACCCGCCGCCTGGTCGGCCTGCTGGAGATCGAGGCCGAGGCCCTGGGCGTGACCGTACGGGCCGAGATCGCTCCGGACCTGAGCGTGGTCGGCGATCACAACGCCCTGGCCCGCGTGGTGACCAACCTGGTGAGCAACGCGGTGCGGTTCTCGGACGAGGGGCAGACCGTGGAGCTGGGCCTGGACGCGTTCGAGGGGCACGCCCGCGTCCACGTGCGCGACCATGGCAAGGGGATCCCGGAGGGCGACCTGCCCACCCTGTTCGAACGCCGGCCAGCCAGCGAGGTCAAGCCCGGCGGCTACGGTCTCGGCCTGTCCATCGCCAGCCGCCTCGTCGAGGCCCAGGGCGGCACCCTGTCCGCGGCCAATCACCCCGACGGCGGCGCCGAGTTCACGGTGTTGCTGCCCCTGGCCCGCTGAGCACCCAAACGACGGGAGCCGCCCCCGTCATGGAGGCGGCTCCCTCGTGTCGCGGTCGGGCCCTTCCTAGGGTCCCGCGAACTCCATGGCGCCCGTACCCGAGCCGGCCACGCCCACAGCCGGCGGCGTGATGGTGACCGTGTCGCTGCCGCGCAGCGCGCTCGCACCGGCGAACTCGCCCTCGGCCGTGACCCAGCCGCCCGCGCCCAGGGTGTCGCCATAGGCGGTGCCGTCCAGGTTGGCGCTGGAGACGGCCGTGCCGCCCAGCAGCACGGCCTCGCCGACGAGGTACTCCTCGGTGGCGTCGAACATCTGGTGCAGGCCCAGGCGGGTGGTGTACTCGATGGTGTCCTCGCCGATGCCGTCGATGTGGGTCTCGGCGTACAGCGCCAGGAAGCGGACCGCGCCGTCGTCCACCGGCAGGAACACGTCGATGCTGTAGTTCTGCGTGACCTGCACGTTGCCCGAGTCACCCACGGCCGACTCGGGCAGCCAGGACCGCGCCAGGATCCCCCACTCCCCCGATCCCTCCTCGGCGCCGAGCTCCACCCAGCGGAAGTCCTTGTGGGTGAAGTGCATCAACGACACGAACGCGTTCTCCCGGTAGATGTCGTTGGTCGCCCGCAGCACCTCGCAGGAGCGGTCCGGGAAGCAGCTCGGATCGGTGGGCTCGACGAAGGTACGGTCGTACAGGTTGGGCGAGTGCGGCTCCACGGGTGTCTGGTCCGGCAGCACGACCACCGCGGTGTGCTCGACCGGGCTGAACGCCGACCCGGTGACCATGGCCACGGGCAGGGTGTCGGCCGGGTCCACGTCCGGCCGCTCCACGTCGACCACGTCCGCCTCGGTCAGGTCGTCCACCGCATACGACAGGTCCTGCCAGGACTGCTCGAGGTCCACGTCGGTGAAGAAGTCCCGCAGGTTGGCCATGCCCGCGCCCCGGACGCGGGGGTCGGGGTTCTCGTACTCGCGGAACAGGTACGCGCACAGGTCGCTCAGCTCTGTGGGCGCCTCGGGCGCGGGACTGCACGCGAGGCCGGGTGTGCACAGCAGCGGGATCAGCAGCAGAGAGGTTCGAAGGCGCACCACGGCAGGCTACCATGCGGTCGCGGGAGGCGAGCATGACGAGCAGGCACGTCCTGGCCATCGCGGCCACCCTGGCGCTGCTGGTGGGCTGCCCGGAGTCCGAGACGTTCGGCAACGACGACGACGACGCGGCCGACGACGACGACGACGTGGTCGCGGACGACGACACGGCCGACGACGACGACACGGCCGACGACGACGACTCGGCGGGCGACGACGACGACAGCGCCGACACCACCGAGGGCGTGGTCACGCTGATCTACTACGAGCACCCGGGCCACGACTGGAGCCTGCAGCGTCACATCTCCCTGGGCGCGACGTTCTGGACGGTGCGCGAGTACCCCTGGGACGGCGTGGACCTCGCCGAACCACCAGCCCCGGACAGCTGCGCCCTGACCGAATTCACGGCCGCGGACCTGGCCACGGCCACCGCCGGGGACTGGGACCTGCTGAGCGCGGCCACCCTCACGCTGGGCACACCGATCGGTGACTTCCCCATGGAGCCGGAGTTCAGCGAGGACTACCGGCTGTGCTACGGCGTGGAGCTCGACGAGACCCAGCCCGGGCTGCTCGACGCGGAATACACGCTGGAGGCCAGCGGCGACGAGTTCCCCGCATTCGCGATAAGCGGCACCGTGCCCGCGGCCGTGGACCTGATCTCCCCTCCCCTGCTGGAGCACTTCGCCGTGGACGGCGACCTGGATGTCGCCTGGGACGGCCCGGACGGGGACGAGCTGTGGCTGGAGCTGACCGACGGCGACTGGCAGACCGACCCCAACCTGGTGCTGATCTGCCGGGTGGACAACGACGGCGCATTCACCATCCCGGCGGACACCACCGACCTGTTCCCGGCCGGTGAGCTGTACCTGTCGCTGTACCGCAACGTGGTCGAGGTGGGGGACGCGGACGGCTACCCGGTGGATTTCCTCACCGCGAGCGGGGTGGTGGCGAACGGCTACCGCTGATCGCGATCGGTATCGGCCACGGCCACCAGATCGGCCAGGGAGTGGCCCTCGAGGTGGGCCAGGGTCTCGTCGCTGGCCGCGCCGAACAGCCGCGCCAGCTTCCCGGCCACGCCGCCGTTGGGCTCGGTGGGCGCGGCCAGCAGATCGGCCCGCGCGCGCCGCACCACCTCGGCGAGATCCACGCCGTCCGGCGGGTGCGCCGGCACCAGGCCGCCGCTCTCGGTGCGGTACACCAGCTGCAGCGCCAGCAGCTCCTCCACCAGCGGCTGCACCTGCTCGGGCCGCAGCCCGATGGCCTCGGCGATGGAGCCGGCGTAGACCTCGTCCGCCCGGGCCTTGCCGAAGCGTCGCGCGATCTCCACCAGCACCAGCACGAGCCGGAACGTCCGCAGCGCCGGATCGGCGGTGGCCGCGGCTCGCTTCGCCTCCCCAGCACGGTAGTGCTGGATGGCGTAGGCGAGCTGCGCCGACAACAGCACCACCAGCCACGAGAAGTAGATCCACAGCAGGAACAGCGCGATGGTGGCCAGGGCGTTGCCCAGGGCCGTGCGCACCTCGGACACGTGCATCACGTACGTCACGAACAGCGAGCGCGACCCGAGCCACAGGGCCGCTCCCAGCAGCCCGCCGGTCATGGAGGCGAAGATGCGTGTGCGCGTGTACGGCAGCACATGCAGCATCAGCGTGAACGCGGCCATGGTGAACAGGAAGGTCGAGGCGTTGCGCACCCAGTCGGCGAGCCGCTCCTGCACGCCGAACTGGTCGGCCAGCACCGAGCCGCCGGCCAGCAGCACCGGTACCAGCGTGAGGATCGCCCATGACGTGAGCAGCTTGGCCACGTACGAGCGGCTGCGCCGGATCCCCCAGATGGCGTTGAAGCTCGTCTCCAGGGAGTTCAGCAGCAGGGTGGAGGCGAACAGGAACAGGAGAAGTCCCGGCAGGCTGAGCCGCTGCATGTTCTGGCTGACCTGGTCCAGCAGCGACACCAGCTGCTCGCCGACCGACGGCACCACGTAGGTGAAGATCGCCTCCTCGGCCCGGTTGCGCAGCTCGTCGTAGCGCTCGAACGCGGTGAAGAAGGTGAACGCCAGCACCGACATCGGCACCAGCGCCACCAGCGTGGCGTAGGACAGGGACGCGGCGTGGGCGAAGCAGCGGTCGTCGCGGAACTTGCGCACCGAGTTGCGGGCGATGCGCCAGAAGCTGACCGCGGCCTGGAGCACAGCATCGAGCACCTGCCCACCGCGGCTGTCAGGGGTCGGGTCGGTCGCCGCGGGCTGGGATCCGGAGTCCACCATCGGACTGCTGGTGTACCACGGTGAACCCTACGCTGAACAGCGGCCCAGGGAGCGCTCCGGTCGCCCCTGGGCCGGATACACTCGATGTGGAGTCATGGCGCACCGGTACCCCAGAGCGCTGCCGATCGCGCTGTCGCTGGGCCTGATCGCCTGTTCGGGCGAGTGGGGCATGCACGACCAGCCCGGCCCGGACGGGCCGTACGGCGGCGACGACGACGACGCCTCGGACGACGACGACTTCGACGCCCCGGTGTGCGACGGCGACTACGAGGTCTATCCCAACCACGCGCTGCCGCCGGGCGGCATGGTGCGGGACGGGATCCTGGCGGACATCACGCCCGCGGGCCTGCAGTTCATCGAGACCACCGCCTTGCACCTGGACACCATCACCATCCCGATGGCGTCCATGACCCAGGACCTGGGCGAGTACGTGGGCTGCGATGTGCAGATCACCATCGCCGACCTGATGGCCAGCGCCGAGGTCCGCCACCTGGTGCTCGACCCCATCTCCCACGGCCTGGCCGTGGAGCTGGGCCTGGACATCTGGATCAACAGCTCCGGATCGCCGTTCCACGTGGAGATCGACGCGGACGGCGGCATCTTCGACATGTGTTCGTGGCTGGACGAGACCTGCGACCTGTGGGTCGAGCCGATGACCGTGTCGCTGGACATGACCCTCTGGCTGGAGCTGGTCGAGCCGGGCAACGGCGAGCCGCCGTTCCTCGACGCCATCGTGTCCACGCCCACGCACAACCTCCCCCTGGTCCTCACCGAGGACAGGATCGGTCTGGACGGCTGTCTGCTCGCCACCCTGGACGACATCCTCGGCTTCTTCGGCACGGACATGATCGAGCTGCTGCTGGACGAGGCGTCGGGCGAGCTGTTCGACTTCCTCGAGCAGGACCTGCCCGCCGCGGTGGAGGCCGCCATCGAGGACGGCTTCGACGCGGCCATGATCAGCGAGACCTTCGACCTGAACGGCGTCCCCCTGGCCGTGGACCTGGAGCCAGGCGGCCTGATGATCGAGCCGTCCGGGATCCGCATGCAGATCGACGGCGCATTCGACGCGCCCCTGGCCGCCTGCATGGCGCGGTGGGACACGAACGGCAGCCCCCTGCTCGACCCGTCCGCGCCGGCCATCGACGCGGGCGCGCACCACCACCTGGGCGTGCACCTGTCCGACGACCTGGTCAACGCCGCGCTGTACGCTGTGTGGAGGTCGGGGCTGCTGTGCTTCGCCGCCGACCCCGCGGAGATGGGCATCCCCCTGGACACCGCCATCCTGTCGCTGCTGGTGGACGAGGAGGACCGGCCGCGGCTGGACCGGCTCTGGATGGGCGATTCCCGGCCGCTGACCATCCACACGGTGCCTCGCTACCCGCCGATGCACGTGCCGGACGGGCCCCACGTGGTGGACGTGGAGCTGGAGAACCTGGGCCTGGACTTCTACGCGGCGCTGCAGGACCGGCAGGCGAGGGTGCTCGGCCTGGAGATCGACATCACCGGCGGCGCCGAGCTGCAGGGCGCGGGCGACGGCACCCTGGTCGCGACCCTGGTGCTGGACACCGCCGGGTTCCACCCCCACGTGTGCCACAACGACCTGGTGCCGGACCTGTCCGGCCAGATCGAGCAGAACTTCGACGGCCTGATCTCCACCATGGTCGAGCCCATGCTCGACGGCCTGCTCGAGGACGTGGTGGTGGGCCCGCTGCAGATGGGCGGCATCGGCCTGGTGTCGCTGAACGTGGTGCCCACCGGCCCCCATGAGGAGTACGTGGGCGCGCTGTGCGAGCTCGGCGTGATCTCGGCCGACGGCCTGGACATCGGCTGCGGCGGCAACGGCGACCCCGCCGGCTGCTCCTCGGACTGCGACGACGCGGCGTGCGACAGCTCGTGCGATCTGGGTGCCCGACGGTCCGTCCGGGCGGCGGGTGTGGGGAACGTGCTGTTGTTGCTGGCGTGTCTGGGGGCGGTGGGGCTCCACCGCAGGCGGTGAGCTACTGGGCGGCCTGCTTGGCGGCCTCGAGAGAGTGGCGCTGGAACCAGCCGTCGGCGCGGGCGTCGTCGTCGACCTCCTCGACGGTGATCATCGCGTCGGCCGGGGCGGGCGCGGCCAGGGTGTCCTCCCAGTCCGAGTACGCGGGGGCGCTGGCCTTCTTGCGGCCGAAGCCCCGGCTGCCGCCCGTGACCTGCACGGCCTGGCTCTGGTCCCGCCGCGAGGCGGTCATGGCGGTCCAGGTCTGCTGCTCCATGGACTGGAAGGATGACAGCGGCACGGTCACCTCGTCCGGGCCCAGGGTCATGGCCAGGGTGAGCTGGTTGCCTGCCATGCGTCCGATCAGCACGGTGCCCGTGCCCAGCTCCACCCGCCAGTCGCCCTCGGGATCGTCCACCGGCCGCACGGACAGGCAGTCCGACAGCGCCGGCGAGAACGATCCCAGGTCGTTCTCGAGCGTGAACCGCGACGTGCGCGCGTCCACCAGGAAGTCGTCGCCGTGCACCGTACGCACGCGGTAGACCGACCCGCCCGGCCAGATCTCGCCGCCCTGGGTCTGCAGCCGCTGCAGCTTCTCCGGCGGCAGGTCGACCCGCACGTCCTCCTTGCCCACGCGGATGCCCATGGCGACCTCGGGGTCCTTCCACTGGCCGATCAGCTCCGAGCCGTCCCGCAGCCACACCCGCACGTGCCCCTGGGAATCCCCGACCTGCTCGCCCTCGACGGGCACCACCTCACCGATGTCCTCCAGCGGGATCTTCAGCTCTCCCAGCGGACCGTCCAGGCTCAACCGGGCGGTGCGCACGTCCCCGTACAGCACCTGGCCGTCCTGCAGGGTGGCGCGCACCTGGTAGCGGTGCTTCTTCGCCCCCAGGCCGGCGCCGAGCGCGAGCGTGGGGATGGCGATCAGGGCGAACAGGCGGAACAGGCGGGACAGCGTCATGACGACCTCCTCGGTCCGGCCGCGCGCCGGCCGGTCTCGGTGATCGACAGGGGAACGCCCGAACGGTTCCGAAAAAAGGTGGGCGGACAGGGAAACGGGGCGGGTGCCCCGGGGGGATCAGCGGCGGCGGCGCACGATGGCCAGGACGGCCAGGACGGCGAGCAGGGCCACAGAGGGCGCCCGGTCGTCGCCGGTCGCGTCGCACGAGCAGTCGTCGTCGTCGTCGTCGTCCGCGGACACCAGGCAGGTCTCGTCCTCGTCGTCCACGGCTCCGTCACAGTTGTTGTCCAGGCCGTCCTCGCAGTTCTCCTCCGCGTCCGGGTGCACGGCCGCGTTGTCGTCCATGCAGTCGGGCTGGCCCGGGCCGCCGCTGAAGCCGTCGCCGTCGAGGTCGGTCAGGTCGGCGCCGTCGCAGTCCTGGTCGATGTTGTCGTACGGCACCTCCTGGGCGCCGGGGTGGATGGCCGCGTTGTAGTCCTCGCAGTCCGCGCCGCCGCAGCCCGGGTAGCCGTCGTGGTCGAAGTCGATGTTGTCGTCGACCATGCCGTTGCAGTCGTTGTCCTTCTTGTCGCAGACCTCGGCCTGAGCCGGGTTCATGCCCGCGTCGCCGTCGTTGCAGTCCCCCTGGCAGATGCTGTAGCCGTCCAGGTCCACGTCCCCGAGCTCGTCGGTGATCGGGTCGCAGTCGTTGTCCTGGGTGTCGCAGATCTCCTCGGCGCCGGGGTAGGTCGCGGCCGACCCGTCGTGGCAATCGCCGTCGCACTCGGCGTAGCCGTCACCGTCGTTGTCCACCTCGGTGCTGGGCAGGTCGTCCATGCAGTCGCTGTCCACGCCGTCGCACAGCTCCGGCGCCGAGGGCCAGGTGCCGCCGTCCGCGTCGTCGCAGTCCCCCTCGCAGGTGGTCCAGCCGTCGCCGTCGATGTCGTAGCCGTTGTCGACCCAGCCGTCGCAGTCGTTGTCGATGAAGTCGCAGTCCTCGGGGTTGCCGGGGAAGGCCTCGGCGATGAAGTCGTTGCAGTCCCCGTCGCAGTTGGAGAACCCGTCGCCGTCGAAGTCCGCGTGTTCGTCCACCTGGGCGTCGCAGTTCTGGTCGATGCCGTCGTCGCAGATCTCCTCGGCGGCCGGGTACAGGGAGGGATCCATGTCGTCGCAGTCCCCCTCGCACTCGGTGTACCCGTCCAGGTCGATGTCGTCCTCGCTGCAGGTGCCGAACCAGATGGCGGTGCCCGAAGGGAGGGGCTGGCTGCCGCTGTGGTACTGCAGCCCGACGTTGCCCCCGGAGTCCTCGATCCCGCAGCTGTGGGTGCCCCCGTCGCTGGGCGCGGCGTCCACGTGGATCTCGATGGAGCTGGACCCCTCGTAGAGCTTGACCTGCACGCTCACCGGGTTGCCCCCGCCGTAGTGCTGGACGTTCTGGAACGAGAGCACGAAGCGCTGGAGGGGCGGGGAGCCCAGGGTCTCGTAGTAGATGCTCCCGCCGTTGGAGGGGTTCAGGTCCTCCCACCACAGGGCGATGATGTTGTTGGGGGTCGACGTGCTGGGGATCGACGCGCCCGAGCAGCAACCGGTCGCGGACTGGGCGCCGAAGCCGATGAACCCGTTCGACGACACCGACACCACGTCGTAGACGGTGCCGTAGTACTCGAAGTCGAAGCCGATGGGGATGTTGCCCTGCACGCAGTCGTCGCAGGTGCTGGCGGTGGACGCGATGTTGCCACCGAGCACCTCGAAGTCGTACAGGGGCCCCCCGGGCTCGTTGCTGTCGATGAAGGAGTAGCCGAACGCGTCCGGCCCCCCTTCCAGCGCCTTCGCCGGCCCGCCGGCCAGGAACACGCACAGTCCCAGAGAACCCAACACGATCCGTGCCACGCCTCGCATCACCACCTCCGCCGACCGCCGTCTGGCGGTGTCCGGCGGTCTCGTTCTAGCAATGTTCGGACGGGCGCGTCCAATGCCGCGCGCCCCCGCGATGCGATGGTCAGCTGCCGTCTGCGACCCGCCGCAGGACCTTGCTTAGCTCCCGGTACGTGAACGGCTTCTCGACGAAGCGGCCCCAGAACCGGGACAGGAATTCGTCGGCGCTGCGGAAGGCGAGCGCACCGGTCATGAACACCACCCGCTTCTGGATCGCCGGCGGCAGGGTGCCGTAGAACGCCGTGCCCGATTCCTGGGGCATGCGCAGGTCCAGCAGGATCGCGTCGAAGGGCTCCACCGCGGTCTCGATGGCCGCGCGCGCCTCGGCGGCGCTGGCGGTGCTGACGACCCGGTGACCGTAGTCCGACAGCAGCCGGGAGATCGCGGTCCGGATGCGGTCCTCGTCGTCGACCACCAGCAGGCACAACCCCGGGTCCGCGCCGGGCTCGGCCGGAACGGATCGCGGCGCCGGCGGCCGCGGGGGCGCCTGCCGGGGGACGCCGACTCCGCGGCGGATGTCCCGCTCGGTGGACCGCCGCACCCCTCCGGACGAGGGCAGGAGCACTCGCAGCAGCGCGCCCCGCCCGGACGCCGGGTCCCGGGCCTCCAGGCTGCCCCCGTGGGAGAGCACGATGCCGTGGCAGATCGCCAGTCCGAGGCCCGTCCCCTCCCCGGCCGGGCGGGTGGTGAAGAAGGGCTCGAAGATCCGCTGGCGATCGTCCGCCGGGATGCCGACCCCGCTGTCCTCCACCTCGACCCGGGCGCCGTCGCCGGCGTCGGCGATCCGGATCGCCAGCGTGCGCGGGGGGGGCGTCCCCTCCAGGGCCACCAGGGCGTTCTCGACCAGGTTGTGGACCACCTGCTGCAGCTGGCCGGGATCGCCCAGCACGACCGGGCCGCCGGCGGCAGCGGGGCGCTCCAGCTCCACCTCGGACATCTTGATCGCGTAGGCCTGGAGCATCAGCGCGCGGTCGACGACCACCGCCAGATCGACCGGCTGCCGGCTGGTGGGCTGCTGGCGACCGAACGCCAGCATGTTGCGCACCAGGGCGGTGCAGCGGTCGACGCCGGCGGCGATCTCCTCGCCGACGGCCACCAGGTCGGGCTGGTCGCGCCGGGCCTGCAGGACCTCCGCGTCGGCGCGGATCCCGGTGAGCGGATTGTTGATCTCGTGGGCCACGCCCGACACCAGCCGGCCCATCGCGGCGAGGCGCTCCGACTGCACCAGCTGCGCCCGGGTGGCCTCGAGCTCCCGCTGCACCTCGCTCAGCCCCGCCCGCCACAGCCGGTCCAGGGCCTCGTAGGTCGTGAACGCCTCGGGATCCAGCAGACGCTCCCGGGGCTCGCCGCTGGCCGCGACCACCCGGTCGAGCAGCGCGTCTCCGTAGCTGGCCCGGAGCTGGGCGAGCAGCGACGCAGTGACCCGGCAGCTGACCCGCGCGGCCCCCTCCGCCCGGGGGTCATCCGTAGCCATAGCCCCCCCCCGGGTCCAGCAACAGCTGGTTGTCCGGATCGCGGGTCTCGCCGATGGAGGTCACCCGGATGGCGGCCTTGTCGACCACCGGGCAGACCTTCTCGCAGATCCCGCAGCCCACGCAGAGGTCGGGGTCGACCACCGGCCGCTGGACCCGCCGCACGATCCCGTCGACACCGGCGGCGTCCACCTCGGCCAGCTTGATCGCCTTGGGGGAGGTGGGGCAGTGCTCCTCGCACACGATGCAGGGGCTGCCCAGCGCCAGGGGCAGACAGCGCTCGGGGTCCACGAACGCCAGGCCGATGTGGACCTGCTGCTTGCGCTCGACGGTGAGCTCCTCGATGGCCTGGGTCGGGCACACCTGGCCGCAGAGGGTGCAGTTGAACTCGCAGTACCCGATCCGCGGCACCAGCACGGGCGTCCACAGCCCCTCCAGCCCGGCCTCGAAGGCCGTGGGCTGCAGCCCACCGGTCAGGCAGACCTTCATGCACTCGCCGCAGCGCACGCAGCGGGCCAGGAACTCGGGTTCCCGGAGGGCTCCCGGCGGGCGGATCAGGAGGGGCTCGGGCAGTCCCCGGATCCGCGGCACCCGCAGCAGCGGCGCGGTCACCAGCCCGGCGCCGACGCCGGCCAGGACCGTGCGGCGGCCAGCGTCCACCGGCGCCATCTCCCCCTCCGGCTCGCGCACGCGAGGCCGGGCCCAGCCGAAGCGCAGCTGGCGCTCGCAGGTGGCCGTACAGTTGCCGCACACGTAGCACTCGGCGGGCTTCCAGCCGCCGCCCGGTGCCTCGCGGGGCTCGGCGGCCCCCGGGCACTTGAGCTGGCAGCGGCCGCAGCCGTCACAGGCGTCCTGGCCGCCTTCCATGCCCAGCCGCAGCGATCCGAAGCGGGCGACCACCCCCAGCAGCGCGCCCAGCGGACAGAGCACCCGGCACCAGAACCGGGGTCGGAACAGGTTCGCCGCCAGCACCGCCACCGCGAGCAGCCCGATCAGGTCCGCCTGGCGGAACGCGGGCTGCTCGAAGGACAGGACGCTGCGCTTGGCCAGCCGGTAGACGGGCTCGGAGACGGCGCGGACCGGCTCCCAGCCGGTGTCGTACAGCAGGTCGAAGCCCCCTCGGATCACCAGCTCGGCCCCGGGCCCGAGGGCGAGCCCGAACGAGCGGATCGACAGGGAGATCGGATCGAGCAGGCCCACCCACTGCAGGCCCATCGCCGACGCGGCCAGCAGCCCGGCGAGCACGCCGTACTTGATCCGCTGGGCCGGTGTGGCCCGGTGGGCCGCCCGCTGCTTGACCGGCGAGCGCTGGACCCAGCGACCCATCAGCTGGTTGACCGCCCCCAGCGGGCAGATCCAGCCGCAGAACGCGCGCCCGACCACCAGCCCTGCGGCCAGGACCCCCAGGGAGAACAGGAACGCCACCGGCACCGCGCGGGCGGACAGCAGCGAGCCCAGCATCACCAGCGGATCGATGTCCAGGAAGAGGCGGACCGGGTAGGCGATCTCGTCGCTCCCCCCGTAGCGGGTGAGCACCAGCAGGGTCAGGAAGGCGACCAGGCTCAGGGCCTGGACCGGCCGGCGGAGCCGCCGCAGCACCCGTCAGGCCCCGGAGCCCAGGTCGATCTCGCGGGTGGGCAGGCTGGCCAGGTCGCGGGTGCCCAGCCCCCGGGCCTCTCCCAGCGACAGGGAGCGCAGGTCGTCGGGGCCGATGCCGAACAGGGAGGCGCCGAAGGTGTCCGCGGCCACCGGGTCGGTACTCGCGCACAGGGTGTTGGCCTGGCGCACGTCGGCGGCGCGGCCGCCCGAGGGACCGTTGGCGGTCAGGATCCGGTAGGCGTCGATCAGGGTCACGGCGGGCCGGAAGTAGGCCGCCAGGTCGACGATGCTGGTGTTGATGTTCTGGTGCATCCGGGGCCGGTGGCCGGCCGTGCAGCCCATCCAGTTCTTCATGCCCAGCGTCACCCGCGCCAGCGAGTGGTGCTTGGCGATGGGCACGTTGATGCGGACGTCCACGTCCAGCATCTCGTCGAACACGTCCCAGTCCTTGATCACCTCGCCGCCGATGTTCACGGAGGTGACCCGGTCCGAGTCCACGTGCAGCACGCGGGCGCCTGCGGCCTCGGCCGCGGCCTGGATGCCGCTGTTGGTGTAGCAGCGGCGGGCGTCGTTGCAGGTGTAGTCCATGACCGTGACCCGCTTGGCGCCGGCCTCCAGGGCCAGCTCCACCACCCGGGCGACCACCTCGGGGTTGGTGTTGGCGGCCAGCTCCGGCGTCCGATCCCAGCCCATGTTGGGCTTGACCAGGACCTTGGCCCCGGAGGACACGAAGGCCCCCATCCCGCCCAGGGCGCCGAGGGCCGCGTCGACCATCGCCGCCGGGCTGCCGTTGCGGACGATGGCCAGCTTGGCCGCTCCCTCCGCGGCCTGGGAGGCCCCCTCACCCGCGGACCAGCCGGTGGCGGACGGCGCCGCCGCCTGCGAGGCGGTGGACTCGGGGGGCGAGATCAGCCGGTAACCGCCCACGGTGGCCGCGGCTGCGCCGCAGCCCAGCAGACCGAGGATGTGCCGTCGATGGAAGCGTTCCGCCATGGGTGGGCCCTCCTGTTCCGTTCCCGTCCCGGGGATGGGACTGTGTTCGCCGCGGTTTCCTAGGGTAATATACGCCGCCGTAGACGACGCAATCGTGGAGATGACGAGGACCATGCGACCCCACGCCAACGCCTCCCTGTTCCTGACCATCGTCCTGACCCTCAGCATGATGCCGGCGACGGCGCTGGGCAAGCGGGCCAAGAAGGACGTCGAGCCCGAGCCCGCGCCAGCCAGCGAGCCCGCCACCTTCCAGGTCCACGGGATCTTCCTGCAGGACCAGGTGAAGTACGGCTTCGGCACCAAGCTCGAGTGCGATCTGTTCGTGTACGTGAGCGAGGGCGACCAGCCGGTCACAGACGCCGTCGTCACCGTGGCCGGCATGGACCTGCCCGGCGACAGCTGGTTCGAGGGGCGGTATCGCCTGCAGGGGTCCTGCGTCGATCCCGGCGCCGCCCTGCCCGTCCGGGTCGAGCGGGGGACCCAGGTCTGGGAGCAGACCCGGACGATGCCCGGCTTCCCGGCGCTGGAGCAGCCGGCCAAGGCCACCGAGGTCCCGGTGACCGCCGACCTGTCCGTGGCCTGGACGGCCGCCGACGGGGCCACCCTCTACGCGGTCGACGTGGCGGGCGAGGAGGGCCGCTGGTCCACCGATCAGACCACCCTGTCGGTGCCCGCGGACGCGGTCTCGCCCTTCCAGCACCACTCCCTGACCGTGACCGCCTACGGCGCTCCGGTGGTGCTGGAGGAGGCCGTCAAGCCCCTGTCCGGTGCCGAGCCGGTCTGGCCCGGCCTCACCCCGGTCACCCGGGTCAGCGGCGAGTTCGACTTCGGCCCCTGGCTGGTGGACCAGAACTGGATCGGCGACACGGTCATCCAGTGGTGGCTCGAGGACGGCAAGACCATGGACGAGGATCTGTTTAAGGTCTGGTGCCTGCTGTCCCCGGGGGGCACCTACCGGATCCAGCGGGTGAAGATCGCCCTGTACGAGCAGGGTATCCACTTCGAGAAGGAGATCCCCTGGGAGGACTACGACTCGGGCAGCGTGCGCATCGACGCGGACGGCCACATGTCGCTGGTCTCCGACGACAGCGAGGGGCTGACGTGGAAGGGCACCTACGCCGACGCGACCCTGACCCTGCTCAAGGTGCTCCCCCCCACCGAGGACGCCGACGAGAAGAAGCGCCGCCGCTACCAGGGCGCGCCCAAGCCCTGGGCGCTGCAGGTGGGTGACGTCGAGGCGGTGGAGTTCTAGCCCCTATGTCTCACCAGGGGGAGAGGAGACCGGCCTGAGCTGCTCGTGAG
>CAZXHG010000086.1:34490-34712 GCA_964639985.1 uncultured Rickettsiales bacterium | reverse complement strand
GCCGCTCTCGCTGCACATGGAGGGGGACAACGACGGCATGTACATGATCATGGACGGCCAGGGCGCCATGACCCTCGAGGTCTGGGAGCGACGGGCCGGGGCCACGGCCGCACCGTTCAAGAAGTAGCCGTCGGAGGAAAGGGGTCGGGTAATGGATTTTTTTTTTTGTTAGCGGAAAAAAAAAAAAAAAACCCAAAACGCCCCCTGGAGTAACCCAGGCCA
>CAZXHG010000086.1:0-34480 GCA_964639985.1 uncultured Rickettsiales bacterium | reverse complement strand
TCGCGAAAAGAATACACAATCCCAGATCCGACCCCTTGGAGATCCCATGCCCTACATCCCCCTGTCCGACCTCTCCGAACTCGAGCCGGTCCCTGGCTTCCGTGGCCGCTTCGCCCATGGCGAGCGCATGACCGTGGCGTTCTGGGATATCGACGAAGGGGCGGCGTTGCCCGAGCACACGCATCCGCACGAGCAGATATCGTCCGTGGTCGAGGGGCGGTTCGAGATGAGGCTGGAAGGGGAGACGCGGGTGCTCGATCCGGGCACAGTGGCGGTGATCCCGGCGGATGCTCCGCACGGGGGGCGCGCGCTCACGGCGTGCCGGATCATCGACGCGTTCTGTCCGTCGAGGGACGACTACCGCTGAGACCTCTGGTATCCTTCCCGCCCGCGGGGAATGGACCGATGATCAAGCTGAACGACGTCACGATGCGCTACGGACCGGTGGTCGCCCTCGACCGGGCGTCGTTCGAGCTGCAGCGTGGGGAGATCGTGGGGCTGCTGGGGCCCAACGGCGCGGGCAAGACCACCTCCATGCGCATCATCACGACGTACCTGACGCCGGTCGCCGGCCAGGTGCGGGTGGCGGACGTCGACGCGCTGGCCGATCCGCTGGCCGTGCGGCGCAAGGTCGGCTACCTCCCCGAGGTGGCGCCCCTGTACCCGGACATGCAGGTGCGCAACTTCCTGCAGTTCGTGGCGCGGGCCCGCGAGGTGGACGATCCCTCGCGCATCGACTACGTGGTCGAGGCGTGCGGGCTGACCGGCGTGGTGCTCAAGCACATCCGCGAATTGTCCCGGGGGTACCGCCAGCGGGTGGGCCTGGCCCAGGCCCTGGTGCACGACCCCGAGGTGCTGATCCTGGACGAGCCCACGGCCGGCCTCGACCCGTTCCAGGTGCGAGTGATCCGCGACCTGGTACGCTCCCTGGCCGGCAACAAGACCATCCTGCTGTCCACCCACGTGCTGGCCGAGGCCGAGATGGTGGCGGACCGGGCGATCATCATCCACCGCGGGCACATCGCCGCGGACGGGACCCTGGCCGACCTGGAGCTGAGCGCCCGGGAGGGCGAGCGGGCCGTGGCCACCATCGCTGCGGACGCGGACGCCGCGCTGACGGCCCTCGCGGCCGTGCAAGGCGTGGTGGGTGTGGAGGATGTGGCCCGCGGCGAAGGTACCGTGTCGGTCCGGCTCACTGCGGCCATCGGCACCCCCCTGTGCGACCTCGTCGGCCGTGAGGCCGCGCGCAGGGGCTGGCCCCTGGTGGAGCTGCGCGAGGACCGCTTCACCCTCGAGGAGACCTTCATCGCGCTGACCCGCGAGCGGGGAGGGGACTCGTGAGGGGCCTGGTCACGATCACCCGGCGGGAGCTGCGGGCGTACCTCGACTCGCCCATCGGGTTCGTGTTCCTGCTGGTCTTCTCGGTCATCACCTGCGCTCTGTTCACCGGGAGCTTCTTCCTGGCCGAGCGCGCGGACCTGCGCGCCCTGTTCGGCCTGTTCCCCCAGGTGATGGTGGTGTTCGTGCCCGCGATCACCATGCGGCTGTGGGCCGAAGACCACCGGCAGGGCACGTCCGAGCTGCTGCTGACCCTGCCGATCCGGGCCCGCTGGGTGGTGCTGGGCAAGTTCTGCGCGGGCGTGATCTTCCTGGCCCTGGCCCTGGCCACCACCTTGCCGGCGGTGGTGTCGGTGTCCCTGCTGGGCGATCTCGATCCAGGTCCGGTGATCGGCGGCTACCTCGGCGCGCTGGTGATGGGGTGTTTCTACCTGGCCCTGGGCCTGTTCGCCTCGGGCCTGGTACGCGACCAGGTGGTGGCGTTCATCCTGGCGTTCCTGCTCACGTTCGCCGTGTACCTGCTGGGCACGGACCTGATCGCGCTGCAGCTCGACGCCTGGACCGGGGACGTGGGCAGTTTCCTGCAGCGCTACGTGGGCCTGGCCGCGCGGTTCGAGGCCATCGAGCGCGGCGTGATCGACACCCGCGACGTGCTGTACTTCGCCAGCGGAACGGCCCTGTTCCTGACACTGGACGCGCTATGGATCAAGGTGCGCATGCAGCCTCGCGCTGGCGCGCAGATGCTCACCGGGGCCGGCCTGCTGTGCCCGCTCTGGCTGCTGCTGATGATGGTGGCCGAGCCGGTGGACCTGGGCCGCTTCGACCTGACCGAGGACAAGCTGTACACGGTCTCGCCCGCGTCGCGGGAACTGCTGGGCCGGCTGGACGCGCCACTGCAGGTGACCCTGTACGTGTCGCCACAGGACCGCATGCCCGCGGGCATGAAGGGCGTGCGACAGGACGTGGAGGACCTGCTGGACGAGCTGGGCCGCGCGTCTGGCGGCCGGCTGCTGTACCAGGTGTCGGTGATCGATCCCGAGGCCCTCCGTGAGGAAGAGGGGGAACGCGCGCCCGGCACGCCCGCGGAGGAGGCCGAAGGGCTGACCGAGGACGAGGCCCTGGCCGAGCGGCTGCTCAAGGACGGCGTGCGGCCCTTCGAGGTGCGATCCGTGGAGGCGGACGGGTTCGGTGTGACCCGGGTGTACTCGGCGCTGAAGCTGACGTACCGGGATCGCCCCGAGCAGATCGTGCCGCGAATCCGGCCCGCCATGCTGCCCGTGCTCGAGTACGAGGTGATGATGCGGGTCGACCGGCTGCTGCGGCTGGACAAGCCCCGGGTGGCGCTGGTCGCCCCGGTGGAGCGTCAGCCCGTGGAGCCGGCGCTGGCCAAGGTCTACCGGGACATGGGCAAGCCCGTGCCCGACCGGCGCACGGACCACTTCTCGATCCTGGCCAGGGCGCTCAAGCGGCTGGAATACCAGGTGCACCGGTTGGAGCGATTCGGCGAGGACCGGGCCATCCCGGACGACGCGGACCTGGTGATCGTGCCCGCTCCCGACCGCTGGACCGACCGGCAGGTGTACGAGCTCAACGCCGCGCTGCGGCGAGGCCAGTCCGTGCTGCTGGCCACCCAGCGCTACCGCTTCGACTACAAGCCCTACCGCGGCCGCTTCAAGGTCAGCGCCGAGCCCACCGGATCGTCCGTGGACCGGTTGCTGCTGACCACTGGCGTGACCCTGTCGGACCGGTGGCTGTTCGACCGCTCGTCCGAGGCGATCACCATCGCCGGCCGCGGCATGATGGCCCAGCAGGCCCAGCGGCCCGCGCCCGTGGAGATGGACACCCACGTGCTGGTGCCGGACACGGGCATGAACCCGGACGCGGCCGTGACCAACCGGCTCGGGCGGCTGCTGTTCATGTGGCCCAGCGCCCTGACCCTGGACGACGCCCGCGCGCCGGACGTGACGCTGACGCCGCTGTTGTACTCCAGCGACCAGAGCTGGGAGGTGCCGGCTCACGCGGGGAACGTGAACAACAGCGATGTGACCCCGCCGGAGAACTTCGGCGGTCCCTACCCCCTGGCCGTGCTGGCCGAAGGGCGGTTCCCGGACGCATTCGCGGGTGGTCCGGTGCCGTCGTGGGAGCCTGGTGTGCCCGGCGAGCCCCTGCCCGCCATGACCGACGAGGCCGTATCCGGCAAGTTGATGGTGATCGGCTGCGACCAGCTGCTGCGGGACGGGTTCATCACGTCCGCGGACAACGGCCGCTTCGTGCTCAACGCCATCGACGCGCTGGCCGTGGGTGACCTGCTGGTGAGCATCCGCTCCAAGCAGCCGGTGGACCGACGCATCGAGCGAGTGCCGGCCGCCACGCGCACGGCCCACCGGGTCGCGGTGGTGGGTGCCGTGCCCGCCCTGATCTGCATGATCGGGATCCTGCGGGTGCTGTCGATCCGGCGTAGCAAGGAGCGCTACCTCCGGCAGCTCGAGCGGGGGACCGAGGGGGAGACTCCATGAGCCGCAGGCAGGTGGTGGCCGCCCTGGTGGCGCTGGTCGTGCTCGCGGCCGCGGTCGCCTGGCAGCGTCGTCCCCAGGAGCGCGCCGCGGATGGGCCGCAGATGCTGGTGCCGGAGGGCACGGTGGCGGGCACGGCCCGCCTGGAGATCGTGCGGGAGGGGCGCGAGGGCGAGGCCTGCACCCTGGTCCGCGAGGGGGAGCGGTGGCAGGTGGCGACCCGTGACGACGCCCCGGTGGAGGCCGAGCACCTGCAGCGGTTGCTCGACGCGGTCGATGGCCTGGTCGGCGAGCAGCGGGCCGAGGACGCTACGCTGCTGCCCGACTTCCAGCTCGCCGGTGAAGGGGTCACCGATCTGCTCTTCCTGGGGGAGGACGGCTCGGAGCTGCTCCGCCTGCGGGTGGGCAAGCGCGGCCCGCGGGTCAACCGCAGCTTCGTGCGGATCGGGGACGGAGACGTGGCCTGGCTGGCCCACGCCGGCCTGCACTCGGCCCTGGGCATCCACGGCCACGGCGATCGTCCGTTCGACCCGGACTTCTTCATCGACCTGCACCTGTTCGGCGTGGAGGCCGAGCAGGTGCTGGGCGTGGCGACCGAGGGGCTGAGCGCATGGTCGATCGCGCGCGCCGAGCCCGGCTTGCCCTGGGGCTGGGAACCACCGGTTCGGTCGGCCGGACCGCCGGACGAGCGCGAGGCCACGGGCAAGGCGCACACGGTGGCGCGGTCCCGGGCCGCGTCCCTGGTCGGGCGGGTTCCGATGGCCGACCACGGGCTGGACGCGCCGGTGGGGCGGTTGACGGCCCGTACGGCGGAGGGAGCGGTCACGTTGCGGATCGGAGCCGTCGCGCAACCGGACGATGACGACGACCACGCCCGCGAGGAGCGGTACGTGGCGCTGGATGGGGATGACCTCGTGTGGCGGATGTCACGCAGCGCGGTGGACTCGCTGTTCCGCGACGTGGGGTCGGAGATCTGAACGGCCCGGGTCCGCGGGGCAGGCGCGGGGTGGGTCTCGGAGGGGAGTATCCATGAGGTGGGATCGGATCGCGGTCATCGGGGCGGTGTGTTGCGTGCTGCTGCTCGCAGGCGCCGCGGAGGCGAAGAAGCGCGCCGTGGAGCTGGACCCGGGCTTCTTCACCTGGAGCAAGTTCACGTACGAGAACAACCGTGGACGGCCCCAGGCCACGCCCGCGGAGATCCTCAAGTACACCAACGCCTTCATCGAGTCGTACGACGAGGTGGTCACCTACGACGGGGCCGATACGTTGACCATCGACCTGTCGTTCGTGATGCGCCTGTCCGAGGACGTGGGCGCGGACCGCTGGGCCCTGGCCATGATCGATCCCTCCCTCGGCGAGTCGCTCGACCTGCGGCGTGCGGTCCTGCGCCGCCAGGGCAGGCCGGACGAGCACTACACGGCCGAGGACCTGATCGAGGAGGCGTACGACCCGGGGTTCGACTACTTCTCGGGCAACCGGATCTACTACCTGGAGCTGCCGGACGACCGGGCGGACGCGACCCTGTCGGTGGACATCGGAGTGACCGTGCGGGCACTGCCCGGGTTCGAGGGGTTCGTACGCGCCGTGCGGCTCCTTCAGGTGATGTGGTTCGCGGGTGAGCGTACGCTCACCGTGCGCTACCCCACGGACCGCCCGCTGTACGTGGGGATGCGGGGATTCACCACGACCCTGAAGCGGCGGCAGCGTGACGGCATGGAGGAGTTCACGCTGACCCTGCAGCATCTCGCCCCGGCGGACGACGAGCGCTGGGCCGCGCGGACCGACGCCAACTACCCGGCGCTGCTGCTGAGCTCGCTGCCCGACTGGGAGGCGTACCACGCCCTGGTGTCGGAGGCCTACGAGTCCCGCTCGGTGGCGGACGACGCCATCCGCGCCAACGTGGCCTCCTTGACCGAGGGGCTCGAGGGGGATCGCGAGCGCGCGGAGGCTCTGTACCGGTTCGTCGCCGGCGAGCTGCACTACCTGGGCATGTACGTGGGCGAGTCCGGATCCGTGCCCCACCCGGCGACCGAGGTGTTCGCCCGTCGGTATGGCGACTGCAAGGACCACACCGCGCTGCTGGTGACCCTGCTGCGGGAGGCGGGGATCGAGGCGTGGCCGGTGATCATCCATGCGGGCGAGCCGTCCTTCCTCGATCCCGCGCTGCCAGTCGGACCCACCAACCATGTGATCGTGGCTGCGCGCATCGACGGCGAGCTGCACTACCTCGACGGCACGTCGTCTCCCTACCGCTTCGACCAGCTGGCCGTGGGCAACGGCAACCGCGAGGCGCTGCGCATCGGGGAGGGAGCCGTGGAGGTGGTGACCACGCCGGTCCCCGGCGCCGACGACTGGAGCAGCGAGATCGACCTGCAGCTGCGGGTGCAACGGGACGGCAGCCTGTCCGGCGAGATGGAGGTGAGGTACGACGGCCGCAACGCGGTGCGCCTGCGGGAGCGCTACCTGGAGCGAACCGTGGCCGACGTATGGGAGGCCGACTTCGACTGGCTCGCCGGCTCGTTCACGATGCCCCTGGACGCGACGTTCGAGGATGAGGGGGAGCCGGCCGCCGGTGCGGGTCCGCTGACCCGGCAGGTCTCGTTCCGGTCCGAGGAGCACGCGCGGGTGGTCGGTCCGACCATGCTGATCGACCTGCCGACGCTGGACCTCCCCGCGGCGATCGCGCCGCAGCGCTCGCCGCACGACTTCCCGGTGTTCGTGCGGCCCCTGCACTACCGCCTGTCGCTGAGCCTCGATCTCCCGCCGGGCTACCGCGCCGTGGAGCTGCCGGACGGCGACCTGACCATCTGGCCGGGGGGCAAGGTGGAGGCCGTGTTCGAGCAGGAGCGGGATCGGATCGTCGTGGAGGTCACGGGGAGCTGGACCTCGCACAGGGTGGCCGCGGCTGCAGCCGAGAGCTACGCCCAGTTCCGCACGAAGCTGTACGAGTCCCTCCAGGAGACCCTCGTGATCCGGCGGGAGGTGACCCGATGAGGTGCGCGCGGTTGGCCGTGGTCGTGTGCTCGCTGGTCCTCGCCCTGCCGGCGCGGACGGAGTCCGTCGAGGTCCCGGCGCACGACATCGAGGTGGTGCGCAACGACCTCGTCATCAGCCTGGGGGAGGACGGATCGATCACGCGCGAGATCGAACTCGAGGCGAGGGCGCTCACTGGTCGAGGGCGGGAACGCATGCAGTCCTACGAGCTCGACGTGGATCTCGCCATCGAGCAGGTCGAGGTGGAGGAGGCGTGTAGCGTCGCTCCCGGAGGTCAGCGCCGGTGCACCGACCTCGATCAGGTCGTTGTCGAGCCGGATCCCGACCGGACGATCCTGCCAGGCCGCTGCGAGCCCCACCGGGTGATCGTGCCGTTCGAGGCCGTGGCCGTGGGGTCGACCACCACGCTGCGGTACCGGCGCGCGACACCGGCGGGAGACGCACAGCCCCTGACGACCATGGTCCGCGGCGCCTCGCACTGGGGACCGACCCTGCAGCGCCGGGTGCAAGTGCGCCATCCGGCGGCGCGCCCGGTGTACGCCCACATGGTGGGCGACGCCGAGCACCTCGGCGAGGTGGACGAGGGGGTGACCACCGACACCTGGGAGCTCGGGCCGCAGCCCGAGATAGCGGACGAGCACGATCGGCCGGGCACGTACGAGATCGGCGAGGTCCTGCACCTGTCGGAGTTCGCCGACTGGCAGGCGTTCGTCGACTGGTATCTCCCGCACGCCGAAGGGGCCGCCGAGCGGTTCCGCGGTCCGGCCGCGCGCGAGCTGACCGCGCTGACCGATCCGTCGGTACGCAAGCTCGACGACGCCCTGCGCCTGTCGTTCCTCGTGGTCGACCGTGCGCCGGCAGGGACCGTGTCGCTGTCCGCGTCGACCCTGCTCCCCGGCGAGATGGCCACCGTGGTGCGGCACGCGGGGACCGAGGTGGACAAGGCGATCGCCCTGTGGACGGTGATGCGCGACGCGGGCGTCGAGGGGGTGCACCTGGCGCTGGCCACCAGCCAGGACGTGGGGCGGCCTGCGGAGTTCCCCAACCCGCTGATGTTCGACCGCATGGTGGTCTCGGTCGAGGGCCGTGGGTTCGTGGACGTGGACTGGCACGCAGAGTACCTCGACACGGTATACAACGTCCTGCGCGGCGGCGCGGCCGTGGTGCTCGACCCGGCGGGGCCGAGGGTGGTGCAGGGCGACGAGCTCGATCCCCCGGAGGACCGCGCGGGCTACCACCGCTCGGGGCGCATCATCGTGCGCCAGGGGGAAGTCCGCACCTCCGAGGAGCTCCGCTTCTCCGGATCGGCCGCGGCCGCAGCGATCGGATACTGGCGGGGCTACCAGGACGACCTCGACCATGTGGACAAGGACGACCGCGAGGAGCGGATCCAGCGCTGGGTGCGCAAGCGCGGCTGGGCCGAGGGCAAGGTGAGGGAGGCGGTGATGTTCGAGGCCTGGGATCCGGACCCCGAGGCCCGGATCGAGCTGCGACACGCCCGCACGGACCTCGTCGAGGAGGTGGCGGACCTGCTGACCGTGCGCCTCCCGCTGGAGGTCGACGACACGTCCCGCGCCTGCGTGGATGCGCCCGCCGGGCGCACCCTGCCGCTGGAGATCAACGCCAACTCGTGGACCTGGCATTACGAGCTGGTCAACCCGGAGGGCTACGAGCTGCTGGGGTTGCCCGAGGACGTACACATCGACACGGACCTGGTCACCGTGCGCCTGCAGTACTCGGTCGGCGAGATCCAGCCCGAGGAGCCCGACGAGGACGAGGAACCGGAGGAGGACGCGGTGCCGGAGGGCCCGCAGCCCGGCGTGGTCGTCGACGTCGAGTACACGATCCACGCCAACCGCGTCCCGCCCGAGCGCTACGAGGAATTCCGTGCGGCCGCCATGCACCACGTGCTCGCGGCCACCGACCCGATCGTGTTCGTCCGCTGAGCCGTCGGGGTGGTCAGAGGCTGAGGCACTGGCCGCGGTACGCGGAGACCAGGTACCCCATCAGCTCCAGCACCAGGAAGCGTGCCTCCTCGGAGTACGCCGCGCGTAGATCCCCGTCATCGGCCTCGATCAGGTCGAGCAGCATGAACAGGGCCTTGCGGTGCACCTCGAGCACGTCACGGCGGTCGGCGCGCTGGGTGGCGAGCTCCGAAGCCAGCGTCTCGAGTTCGGTCGGGATGTGCTGGTCGATCGGTCCATGGCGCTGCTCTGCGGCCAGATCCAGGAGCTGCCGGTAGTGGCGGACGAACTGTTCGAAGTGGGCCTGCGAGCGCACCCGCAGCGGCAGGGCCTGTTCCTCGGCCTCGTCCTCGGGGGACAGGGTCATGCGCTCGAGCTGGCGGCGCTCGCGCTCGTCCTGTTGCAGCTGATGCGCCGCGGCGAGCTCGTCCAGCAGCCGCTTGCGCTCGATGGCGTGCACCATCGTGCGCAGCAGCAGCTCGCTGTCCGTGCGCATCTTGACCAGGTAGTCCTGGGCGCCCGCGTGGATCGCGTCGAGGGCGGCGGAGTCCTCGTCGTTGCCCGACAGCACCACGATGGGCAGCCGAGGGAAGCGCTTCTGCACCGCCCGGATCGTGTCCACACCGAAGCTGTCCGGTAGACCGAGGTCCAGGAGGACGCCGTCGTACTCACCGTCGTAGGTGCCCGCGGCCAGCAGCTCCAGCGCGCGGTCGAGCCGGTCCACGTGGTCCAGCTCGATGCGGGGATCCAGACGCACCATCTCCTTGACGAGCAGGGCGTGGCCGGCCTCGTCCTCGACCAGCAGCACCTGCACTGGTGGCTTGCGTTTCATCGCACCCTCTGTGGGGATCGGTGGCGCACGCGGGCCGCCATCCCCTCAGAACCGGCCCGCAGGATCGATCCTACGACATCCGGTCGGGCAGAGGGGCGCGATGTGGGGGGCGTCAGGCGATCGACATCTCGAACTCGGTGGCCAGGCCCGCGTCGGCCTCCATGCGCTCCAGCAGCTGGTCGAACACCTGGCGTTCGGGCACCATCCGACGAGCGTCCGACTGACGGACGCGGTTCTCGACGCAGGCCCGGGCCGCGGAGCGCTCGAAGGTCGACATGCCCTCGGAGGCGCAGGTCGTGAGCACCTGCTTGAGCTGGTGCAGCTTGTCGTCGCGTATCAGCGAGGCGGCAGCGTGGTTGACCTTGAGCAGTTCCACGATCGGCACCAGGCCCTTGCCGCCGGCGTGGGGCAACAGCCGCTGGTTGACCACGGCGAGCAGGCTCTCCGACAGCTGGGCCCGTGCCAGGGAGCGCTCGTTCTCGGTGAACGCGTGCAACACGCGCGTGACCGCGGTGGCCGTCGTGCTGACGTGCAGCGTGCCCATCACCAGGTGGCCGGTCTCCGCGGCGGTCAGGGCCATGGAGATGGTCTCACGGTCGCGCAGCTCGCCCACCAGGATCACGTCCGGATCCTCCCGCAGGGCGTCTCGTAGCCCGCGGCTGAACGAGGTCGCGTGCTCGCCCACCTCCCGCTGGTGGATCAGGCTGCGGCGGCTGCGGTGGAGGTACTCGATGGGGTCCTCCAGGGTGATCACGTGCAGGGCGCGGTGTTCGTTGATCAGCTTGAGCAGGGAGGCCTGGGTGGTGGACTTGCCCGATCCGGTCGGGCCGCAGAACAGCAACAGCCCGGACGGCTGCTCCACGAGGTCCATCAGCGTGGCGGGTAGACCGAGCTCGGCCAGGGTGGGCACGTCCACGGGGATGTGCCGCACCGACAGGGCCGGCCCGGTCTGCTGCCGGAAGCAGCTGATGCGGAACCTGCCCTTGCCTTCGAGACTGTAGCCCATGTCCACGGCGAGCTCCCGCTCGTATTCCTCGAGCCGGCGCCCGGTCAGCAGGTTGTCGACCATCTCCTGCACGTCCTCCACACCGAGATCACCGGCCTTGCCCCGCCGGAAGCGGCGGTCGATGCGCAGGGTCGGGGGGAACCCCGGCGAGAGGTGCAGGTCGCTGGCCTTGTTGCGGACCATCCAGCTCAGGTAGCGGTCCAGGGAGCGGCGCTTGCTCTTCTTCTTGCTCCTGGAGGTGGGACTGGGACAGCCGCCCACCACCTTCTCGGGGTTGATCCGGCCCACGGGCAGGGCGCCGGGGTGGTCGAGCGTGCGGGCGATGTAGTCGATGGTCGTCTCGACCCGCGAGTCGATGGGGTTGGATGGCGGGGCCACGACGCCCTTGCCCTCCCAGGGTGGGTTGCTCACAGCACGTGCCTCCAGTTGGTGTAGGCGACCCGGTCCATGTCCGCGCCCGGGGGTTCGGGGCGAATGGGCCCGATGGCCTGCAGGGTCCCATCCCCCGCTGCCACGCTGAGGTAGATACCGTGGTTGGCGAACGACATCTTCGAAGGGATGCCCGCGACCTCGACATAGCGGGCGTTCGTGACCGGGAATGCCTCCGGGCCCCAGTCCCTGCCCTCGACGAATCCGGCGCTGCAGTCGTCGAGGTCGAGCGCGTAGACGCGGGTGTGGCCCACGCCGCAGGCGGGTCCTCCCGCGGCGTTGTCCGCGACGTACGTGGTGAACAGCAGGCGGCCGGCGTGGGTCAGCACCTCGCCGACCAGCTTCTCGCCCGGCTCGAGCTGCATCGGATCCAGCAAGACGCCGCAGGAGGACGACACCGCGGCCTGGCACGACCACTCCGCGCCGGCGTACTCGCCGTCGGTGACGCTGTACATGTACCCGGTCTCGTAGGGCTCGGCCATGTTGCCCGGCCAGCCCGTGCCCCAGCTCACCCGGATGCGCCCGCTGCGATCCCGCGAGACCGAGGGGCGGTAGTACACGGACAGGTGGTCGTGCACGTCACCGGCGGGGATCTCGGCGGGCTCGCGCAGCACGCAGGTGTTCCCGCCCGCCCCCACGCTCTCCATGGTGCTCGCCGACAGCGCGCCGTGGTCGATCAGCACCTTGTACAGCGCGCCGTGGCGGCTGCCGATGTACAGGGCATCCACGTTGCCGTCCGAGTCGTAGTCCACGGCCGCGGGCGTGCCGAACAGGCCCGCGGACGGGTCGCTGACGAGGTAGCGGGGGTCGTTCGCGTCCCGGGTGTGGTCGGACAGGGTCTCGTCGATCCTGTAGCCCACCGGGCTGAACCGCTGGTTGCCCGGATCCGAGAGGTCGACCATGTACCACCGGGCGCCGATACCCGGCACGTTGCCCTGCCGCTCCGAAGGCACGGGCCAGCGGGGACGCTCGGGCACGTTGTCGTCCACGTCGTGGGTGCCGCCCGACCAGATGGCCACGGTGACGTCCTTGCCGGTCTGGGCGTCGAACACGCTGGCGATGATCGGCGTGCCGGTCCCCATGCCCTTGCGCCAGCCGTCCGTGTCGCCGAGCCACTCCCACAGGAAGCGCGGCTCGGCGGGGTTGGTCACGTCCAGGGCGTAGTGGTAGCGGCTGCCCTGGCCCAGGGACGCCACCAGGATGCGGTGGAACTCGCACCCGTCCGCGTCGATGACGCCGTCGAGCTCGGCCCCGGCGCACTCGGCGTCCAGCCGGTTGGGTACGCCGTCCATCCAGATGTCCGCCAGGTTGACCGACCCGTCGTGCAGGTGGGACTCACCGTCCCGCATCAGGTTGAGGGCCGAGTGCAGGTCGTCGTGGTAGCGGGAGTCGTGGGCCAGCAGGTGCCGCGGGATGTACCCCCACAGCTCCCAGCCGCCGGTGGGATCGCCGGCCATGTCCTCCCAACCGTCCGCGTCCCGGTCGAGGAAGGGCACGTTGAAGGCGTGCAGGAAGCCGTCGTTGGAGGTCACGAACAGCACGGCGTCCTGCTCGGCCAGCCGTTGCTGGTATGCGACCAGGGCCGGATCGTCGGTGAAGATGCGGGAGCGAGTGTCCGAGAAGGCGGGCGTGCTGAGGAACATGCCCCCGACACGCCAGCTGCCCCGGGTCCTCCCGGTGGCGTCCCCGGACCCGGCGAATGCCGCGTCGGGGACGCCACGGAGGAAGTCGATGGCCAGCTGGGCGTCCCTCACGTCGACCACGCAGTTGCGGTCCAGGTCGTCGGGGTGGTGGTCGGGGCAGCCGTAGACGCCCAGCTGGCTCTCGCCGTACGTCGGCAGCATCAGCGGGCCCAGTTCCTGGGCCCGGCCCGCGTCGAAGGGGACCAGGCGACGGGGAACGATCGTCGTGCCCATCGCCGGGTTGGTGTACAGGGTCCGCGAGTGGAGCGCGGGATCCTGGCCCGGTCGCGCATAGGAGTTGTACTCCCTGGGGTCGGCGCGTCGCTGGGCCAGCAGCTCGGCAGCGTCCCACAGGCGAGGCTCGCGGATCTCGCCGAACGCCGGATCCGAGGGCTGGTTCGCCACCTGGAATGCCTCGATGTGCCCCCGGTACAGGGGGGAGCCGCTTCCATCCGGGGACACGATCTCGGTCCACGTGCGGAACATGCGGTGACCCACGACGGACGTGACCGCCGTGGACACGTCGAGCACCGACTGCATGGCGTCGGTCATGGCCAGGGAGATGCCCAGGGACACGTCGGCCGGTGTCTCGGCGCGGGTGTACAGGCCGCCGGACACCGAGGCGGCCGAGGCGAACAGGGCGTCGGCCGTGGTGCCGCCATCCCCGTCGAGCAGGATCGTGTGCACGCGCACGGTCTGGGCACCGCTCATGTGGTGGGCCAGGTCGTGGTTGGCCGCGTACCAGGCCGCGTCGTCGAGCAGGGTGTACCCCGACTCCGCCAGCGAATCGTCGTCGTCTCCCGGACCCACGTCGCCGGTGAAGTACACGTCGTGCGGCCGGTCGTCCCCGGCGTCGCCGATGCCGTCGCCCAGCACGATCACCTCGATGGTTGTGCAGGGCTCGTCGAACGGAGGCTGGCTCCACTCGTCGTCCCCGTCTCCCGGCCGGACGTGCAGGTAGTCCCTGGCCGCGCCGTACAGCGCGCTGCCGATGTCCCGGGAGTTGCTGAACTTGAGGGGAGCGGCGATGAGGGACCGCGCCAGCTGCAGGTCGGGCTCCTCGAACGCGTTCACCGCGTACCAGCCGTCGACGTGGCGGTCCGTGGTGAGCAGCGCGAACTCCGTGCCGGCAGGCGCCGAGTTGACCGCGCCGATCAGCGCGTCCACCGTCACGTCCCAGCGGGTCGGCTGGTCCGGGTTGCCGTCCCAGCGGGTGAGCATCGACTCGTTGCGCTCGACCACGAAGAGGAACTTCGGCATGGCCGCGACCTGGACCGCGGGCGTCTCCTGCGCTGTCGCGGGCAGGACCCACGATGTGGCCAGGAGTACGGCGAGGACCGGCAAGAGGCAGTGGGCACGCATGGCGTTCTCCACGCGGAGGTCGGCCTGGACCCCCGTCGTCTGCGCTGTTCTGGATCGATATCGGTAGCTCGGGACGATCCGCTGCCGTCGCGCCGGTCGAGGCCCATCGAAGCTGGCCCCGGCGGCGCGTATCGTCGTCCTGCCGGAAGGTCAGGAAATCGTCTGCAACACTACCGGCGCTATTAATGTAGACCGGGATCCGGGAGGCACCTAGGAAAAATTCGAGAAATCTGGAATTTTGGGTTTTCCCTCGTGGTGATCGGTGATCTCGCGATCTGCCCGCCCGGTCTTCACGACCATGGTGGCGGGTTGCCGTCGGCCGGGGGTCGGCACTATGGTTCCCGTCGGAGGCCCTCACGTGAACCACCGATACCTGTTGCTGTCGATCCTGGCGTTCGCGCTGGCCGCGTGCTCTGCGCGGCAGGACCTCGCGGACGAGGTCGAGGACGGTGATCCGCCGACCGAGCCGATCCACCTGACGTTCCTGGCGCTCAACGACTTCCACGGCGGCCTGCTCGACCGGCCGGTGACCAGCACCGACGACTCGCCCCGCGAGGGCGGCGCCGCCATGCTGTCGGCGTACGCGGCGGCCGTGCGCGCCGAGAACCCCGGCGGTACCGTGATCGTGGACGCGGGCGACATGCTGCAGGGCCCGCTGCTGTGCAACCACTTCGAGGGCGCGCCCGTGGCCGACGTCTACCGCCACCTCGGCGTGACCGCCGCGGCCCTGGGCAACCACGAGTTCGACTACGGCCCGGTCGGACCGCGCTCCCTCGCCGGGCCGGACGACGACCTGCACGGCGCGCTCGCCGCGTTCATGGAGCGGGCCGACCTGCCGATCCTGGCCGCCAACGTGCGCGTGGCCGACGGGGGACGCCCCCTGCCCGCCGGCGTGCGGCCGCACATGGTGATCGAGGCGCAGGGGGTGAAGGTCGGACTGATCGGCCTGTCCACCACCTCAACTCCGAGTCAGACCGTGCGCCAGAACGTGGATGGCCTGATCTTCGACCCGGTCGGGCCAGCCCTGGCGCAGGCCGTGACCGAGGTGCGGGCCGAGGGCGCGGAGGTGATCGTGGTGGTGGCCCACCTCGACGGCGGCTGCGCCGGCGACCGTCGCTGGCCGCCCGCCGAGGTGTGCACCCCGGAGAAGGAACTGATCGAGCTGCTCGACGGCGCGGGTGGCGAGGTGGACGCCGTGTTCATGGGCCACCGCCACTCATTCATCGCCGACGTGCTCGACGGCGTGGCCCTGGCCGAGGGTGGGTCCAAGGGGCGCGGCATGTCGCGGGTGGACCTGTACGTGGATCCGGTCACCCGGCGCGTGGACCGGTCCCGCACGGGGATCCTGCCGCCACTGGCCGCCTGCGAGATGCAGCCCGCCACCGGGGACAACTGCTACTCGTACGACGCCGAGGGCCCCTGGACACCGGCGATGTACAACGGCCGCCCGGTGCCGCCGGACACCGAGGTGGATGCCATCCTGGCCCCGTACGTCGAAGAGATCCGGCAGATGTGCGCCGAGACCCTGGTGCGGGCCGAGGTGCCGATCGAGCGCGCGGCCAGCAAGGGGCTGGGTGAGTCCGCGGCCGGCAACCTGGTGGTGGACGCCATGCTGGCCGGGTACGAGGGCGCGGATGTGGCCCTGTGCAACAGCGGCGCGCTGCGGACCGACCTGCCCGCGGGCGATCTGAGCTACTGCGCGCTGTTCGCGCTGTTTCCCTTCGACAACCGGGTCGTGGAGGTGCGGCTGATCGGCAGCGAGCTGACCGAGTTGCTGCGCATCGCCACGTCCGGCGCCCACTCCAACCCCCAGGCCGCGGGCGTGCGGCTCGTGGTCGACCGGGGTGAGGGCGAGGCCCGCGACACGGACGGCGACGGCGAGTTCGAGGACTGGGAGCGGGATCGCCTGCTCGAGGCCCGGGTCGATGGGCAGCCCATCGCCCAGGACCGCGAGTACCGCGTGCTGCTGCCCGACTACCTCTACGGTCGGCCTGACATGCAGGAGCTGCTCGGCGGCCTCCCCGAGGACCGCTCGCTGCGCCACCCCGACAAGGTCCGCGACGTGCTCGTGCTGCACGTCCGGGGCCTCGAGGCCGCTCTCGGTGCGGACGGGGGCTGGCCCCTGCCGCAAGCTGACGATCCCCGCATTCGCAAGCCCTAGGACACGATCACCGGCCGGCGAACGACGGGCAGGAGTCGGGCAAGGATCTGTCAGGATTGTCCGGATAGTCGGTGACCGATCCTGTATAATGGCCTCGATTCAATATGGTGATGATCCAGGCGATGGGGACGCCGGGATCGTGCCTCCACAGATTGAAGAACAAACAAAACACGGAGTATGGCCCGTGGCCCGCTCACGCCGCCGCGAGATCGTGTTCGATGCACCTGCCGTGCGAAAGCCGTTCCGGCGGCCCAAGCCCGAGTGGCCGGGGCAACCCCTCGAGAACCGCGAGCCGGACTCGCCCCGGCCCGAGCCCGAGCGGGAGACGCCGGAGCAGGAGAACGCGCGGCGAATCCGCCGCCGCCTCTACCGGCACGGGCGGGCCAACGAGGTCCTGTTCGATCACGTGCTGCGCCGGTACGCGATGGAACGGGTGCTGGCCCGCATGTGCGCGGCCAGCCCCGGGGATCTGCTGCTGCGTGGCGCCTGGGCCATGGAGATGCGCCTCGGGGTCCGCCACCGGGACTGGCGCACGGTGCAGCTGTGCGATCGACGGGACCGCGGCGAGGCCGCCATCGCGGACCTGGTGCGGGGGTGTGGTGCCGAGGGGGACGATGGGCTGCGGTTCGACCCGGACTCCCTGCGCGTGCAGGCCCTCCACCCCGGGAAGCCCTACGGCTGGCTGCGGCTGAAGCTGTTCGCCTACGTCGACACCGCCCAGATCCCGGTGCAGCTCGAGGTCGCCCACCCGTGGTCGCATGTGCCCGAGCCCGAGGTCTTCGAGCTGGAGACCTTGCTGGATCAGCCGTTCGAGCTACCCGTGTTCGCGCTGGACTCGGTCATGGCCGAGAAGGTGCAGGAGATCGTGGTGCGGGGGACCGCCAAGGCGCGGATGAAGGACTTCTACGACGCCTTCCTGCTGGCCAACGCCGATCCCATGGAGGACCTCGAGACGGCCGTGGCAGCCGTGTTCGATCAGCGGGGGACGGCCCTGCCCGACGAGGTGCCGCCGGCCCTGTCCGAGGGGTACGCAGCGTCCACGCACGCGCGCCACCACTGGGGCGCGTTCCTCGAGCGTGGCCAGACGCTGGAGGCCCTGGACTTCGAGGACGTGGTGGCCGGGATCCGGGAGCGCGTGCTGCCAGTGTTCGGGGTGGATTCCTAGAACACATCCAGGTCGTTCGCGTACACCACCTCGCCGTCGAAGTGCGCCCGTACCTCGTCGAGCAGCTGCGGCTCGGTCGCGCCCCACAACAGCTGGTGGGTCAGCACGAGCAGCTCGGGCCGGGCTCGCGCGGCGAGTTCCCCCAGGGCTGGCCCGGGCGTGTGAGACACGGCGTGGTAGGCCTGCCACTCGGGCTCACGCGTGTCGTATCCGGCCTGGGCGAACACCTCGTGCACCAGCACGTCGCAGCCGTCACACTGGCGGACCACCTCGTCCACGGCCACGGTGTCGCCCGAGACCACGACCGTGCGGTCCGGGGTTTGGAAGCGGTAGCCGTAGGCGTGTCTCCACGCGCCGTGCCTGACCGCGAACGCGGTCACGGTGACCCGCTCGTCGGTGTACACCTCGCCCGGCTCCACCTCGTGCACCACCACCTCGTGGCCCCGGTCGGCCGTGGGCTGGTTGCCGTCGACCCGCACGGCGATGTCCTCGGCCCAGGCTGCGAGCACGTGGTCGGTCATGGTCTGCAGACCGGGCGGGCCGAACACCTGCAGCGGTACGTTCCGGTCCAGCACCCACGGCGTGAAGATCAGGTCGGGGTAGCCGGCGGTGTGATCCGAGTGCAGGTGGGTGCAGAACGCCGTGGCCAGCCTCTCCACGGCCAGCCCCTCGATGCCCAGGGCGTGCGCGGCGGCCGCTCGCCGGACCACCCCTGGCCCGAAGTCGACCAGGTAGGGGGTGTCGTCGACCACGATGGCAACGCATGGTCCGGAGCGGTCCGGGTCGGCGATGGGCGTGCCCGTGCCGAGCATGACGACCTTCGTGCGGTGGTCGGGCAGTGGAGGCCGCGACTCCGCGACCAGGACCGGCGGAGGTTCGTCCGCGGCGGGCGCCGTGGCCGGAGCCTCGTCACGGTCACAGGCCGACGACATCGCCAGCGCGATGGCGAGCAGGGGTACCCGGTTCCAGGGTCGCGTCAAGGCTCCTCCCCGCAGCCTGCGCTCACAGCTCCTTGACGAACGTGTCCATCAGCGACCCGTCCAGGCGGTAGGCGTTGAGCTCGAGCGCGTCGGCCTCGATGGTCACGTGCACGTAGTGGTAGCTGGCCTCGTAGTACTCGGTGAACCAGTCGCCGGTGAAGCCGTACAGCACCGCGCCGCCCCCACCGCTGGTGATATGCACCGTGCCGTCCTGGGGAGAGGGCACCTCCGCGCTGCCGGCCAGGGGTACGGTGCGCTCGTAGCCGTGGTCGTGGCCGACCACCACCAGGTCCACGCCGTGGTCGGCCAGCACCGCGCCGAAGGCATCCTGCAGATCCTCGTTGGAGCCGTGGGAACCCGACGACCACAGGGGCCGGTGCGTGGCCACCACGGTCACCGCCGCGTCCGTCGCGGCCAGCGCGTCGTCCAGGAAACCGGCCTGCTCGGCGAGCACGTCGTCGTCGTACACCGAGTCGTTGAGCGCGGCCACGAACAGCGGCCCGAAGTCCACGGTGTACCACTGCTCGTTGTTCGGGGTGGCCACCTGCGCGAAGTACTCCTCGGCCATGCCCTCGTGGTTGCCGTGCACCGGCACCAGGGGAGCGCCGGTCAGGGTGGGCTCGGCCGCCTTCCAGAAGTCGTCCCAGCCGTCGAGGTCGCTGCCGTAGTGGACCATGTCGCCCGTGTGGAGCAGTAGTCGCGGATCGTACGCCGCGCCCATGCCCAGCATCTCACCGAGGTCCTCGTTGCCGCCCCGGGAGTCGCCCGCGATCAGGAAGGAGAGCACCTCGCCCGCGGGATCGAAGGTGGTGTACTCGTAGGTGTCGCTCCAGGCTTCCTCGGCGCCCACACGGTAGAGGTACGTGGTGGCGGGCTCCAGGCCGCACAGGCGAACCTCGTGCACCCTGACCTGTTCGCCGGCCACCTCCCCGCGCACGAACGTGGCGCCGACCTTGACGTTCTCGTCCACGTGATACTCGCCCCACTGCACCCAGGTGGCCTCGGTGTCGAGGTCGGTGACCCACATCACGGACACCGACGTGGTCGGGTCGCCGTGCAGGCCGGTTCGGAGACGCCGTGGCTCCGGGGCCAGCCCCACGTCCTCGTCCATGTAGGTGGCGTACTCCGGGTCGTCCAGCGAGTACCCGCTCTGGGCGAGGGTGATCGTGCCGCAGGGATCGTCGTATGGCGGCTCGGCCGAGTCGTCGTCGTCCAAGATCGGATCCGCGCTGTCGTCGTCGGTCCCGGTCGCGTCGTCGTCATCCGCGGCCGTGGAGTCGTCATCGTCGAGGGACGGTGTGGGATCGTCGCGCTCGCCCACGCCGAATGGCTCGGTGTCCGGGCAGCCCGTGAACAGGATGGCGATCAGCAGGGGCAGGAGGAGGTAGGGTCGTGGGGGAAGCGGGGCCACGTCCAGTTACTAGGGCGCCGAGCCCAGCACGTCCAGCCCGTAGCCGCCCTTGAGGCGGACCCAGCGGCCCGCGGCGTCCACGTAGTTCTCGTCGTGGTGTTGCAGGCTGAGCGTGCCGTCTCCGGACGGCAGCTGCGCCAGGTCGGTTCCCGGGATGGTGAACTCGCCGTCGTTGTCGGCCATGCAGTGGACCCGTCCGTAGTCCGTGCTGGCCACCACGTTGACCGAGAGGAACACCGCGTCGTTGCCGCCGCCGGTCCACTGCACGAGGAGGTCGCCGGCGAAGGTGGCGTACTGCGAGGGCGTGGGGTTGGTCAGGTGCATCTCCGGCGGCATCTCCAGCGCGTCGGCAAAGTCGAACGCGGGGAAGACGTCGCCCGGGGCGCTGAGGCTGTACATCACGCCGTAGGGCATCTGGCTGCCGGGGGTGAGCATGGTCTGGTAGAAGGTAGTCACGCCCGCGGAGATCGGCTCGATGTCGGTGCTGCCGCCCATGGAGGTGACCGTGAGCGTGCCCGCGGACTCGTACTCCACCGACGCGGGCGTCTCGGTCTGCAGGTCGTCCCAGGTGTAGAGGGTGACCGCACAGGTGTCGAGCTCGGTGGCCTCGTTCCACGCCACGCCGCCCGAGGCCGGGCTGAGCACGTCGTAGAACTGGGCGTACACCCGGCCGGTGGCCACCTGGCCGCCACCGCCGTTGCTGAACTCGTTGAGCTCGATCAGGATCTCGCCATCCACGTCGCCCGGCGCGGTGTCGTCGTCGTCGTCCGTCGCCGTGGTGTCGTCGTCGTCGTCGTCGGTCGCGGCGCTGTCGTCGTCGCCGGAGGGCGTGGTGTCGTCGTCGTCGCCGCCGGGGCAGCCGAGCACGGCGAGCGTCAGGGTCAGCACGCAGGCCAGCAGGGCCGAGCGAAGGATGTCCATGGCCACCTCCATGTAGCTGCACCTAGACTACCCGATTCGCGACTGCGCGTGGGAGTATGGATGCGGTCCCGAGTGTATCGGCAGGCAGGATGAACGAAACGGATACAAGACCACGGCTTTCCTGGTTCCTCGTGATCGGGCCCTCACTCGCGGCCGGGGTGTTGCTGGGGCTGGCGGGACCACCTCTCACGTGGGTCGCGTTGCTGTGGGTCGCGCTGCTGCCGTTCCTGGTGGTGGTGACCTCGCCGCGCACGGGCCTGCTGCAGGCGGTGGTCGCGTCGATCTGCGTGGGGCTGGGCCAGAACCTGACCCTGGCCGTGCTGCTGCAGTTCCCGATCTCATTTGCCCTGGCGCTGGTGGTCTTCCTCGGCGCCACCTGGGCCCTGCCGGGGCTGCTGATGCAGCCCCTCGCCCGTCGCCTCCCGCCGTCGTGGCAGGTGCTCGCCCTGCCCGCGGCGCTGGTGGTGTTCGACGTGCTGGCCGTGACCGTGGTGCCCGTGTTCGGCACGGCGCAGAGCTTCTCCCGGTGCCTGGTGGAGTGGCCCTCCACGCTGGCCCTGGCCGCGCTGGGCGGGTTCGCCCTGCTGACGTTCACGCTGGCCGTGCCCCAGGCGGCGTTCGTGGTTGCCTGGCGTCATCGGCGCGACCGCGGGACCGCGGCGGCCGCCCTGGTCGTGGGGCTCGTGGTGAGCGTGTGCGTAGCCGGCGCGGTGGCCTGGCGCACCGTGGACGAGCCCGTTGCCTCGGTGAGGGTGGCGGCGGTCGGCTGGACCTACGAGCAGCTCGGCAACCCCTGGAGCGGGTCGCAGCGTGTCGCCCGGCTGGAGCGTGTGCTGGCGCCCTTCGTGGCCGAGGCTGCCGCGGACGGCGCCGCGCTGGTGGTGGCGCCGGAGGCGGCGTTCGCGGTGCAGGCTGGCGACCGCGACGCGTTCCTCGACGCAGCCGGGCGGATCGCGCAGGACCATGGGGTCACCCTGGTGGTGGGGTGGTTCGATCAGGGATCGGACACCAACCACGCCACCGTGTTCGACTCGCAGGGGCGGCAGCGAGCCGACTACCTCAAGACCCACCTGATCCCCGGGATGGAGGGGTACACGGCCGGCGACGGGATCCTGATCGCGGTGCACCTGCGCGAGGGCCTGTCTCTCGGCGCGATGATCTGCCAGGACGACAACTTCCGCGACCTCGGCCGGCGCTACGGCCGTATGGGCGTGCCCCTGGTCGCGGTGCCGACCAACGACTGGGAGCAGGTCCAGGAGTTCCACCTGCAGAACAGCCGGCTGCGCGCGGCGGACTCGGGCTACGGCATCGTGCGCGGGGCGACCAACGGCATCAGCGCCATCGTGGACGCGCGCGGCCGCATGCTGGCCGAGCTGGACCACCACGCCCACGGGCCGGGCGTGATCGTGGCCGACCTGCCGCTGTACGACGGCGGCACGACCTACGCACGCCGCGGCGAGTGGTTCGCGCTGGCCTGTCTCGGGGGGCTGATCCTGTGCGTGGTCGAGGTCAGACGTCGAAGATCAGCAGCGTCTCGCCCGTGAAGGTGGCGGCCTCCACGTCGGTGGGGTTGGGCGCGTCGGCGGTATCGAACACCGCGAAGTCGGACGCCCAGGGATCGGCGAAGAACTCATCGCAGTGCTCGAAGTCGTACAGGTGTACGCGACCGTCCAGGGACATCACCGCGAAGTAGGCGTCGATGGACGAGCTGGGCGCGGCGCACGAGACCGCGGGATCCCCTTCCGTGACCCAGCCCGAGGCGTTGTCCATGTCCATCCAGGCTGCCCGGATGTGGGTGTGCGCGGGCGCCAGCAGGGAGTCCCAGGCGCCCTCGTAGCCCTCGGACACGGTGGACGTGAGCTCGTGGGTGTCGAGGTCGTAGGCGTAGCTGTGCCGGTTGCCGGTGACGTACATCTCGACCGTGGCGTCCTCGCCGCCGGCCCAGGTGGAGGGCACGGCGCGGGCGGCGAAGATCGCGTGCTCCAGGCCGATGTTGGGGATCAGATCCTCGCGGTCCCCCGAGTCCGTCCACTGCAGGGTGTCGGTGGACATCACGTGCCAGGTGTAGTTGGTCAGCACCCAGACGCGGCCCACCTCCGCGATGGTGAATGCGGCCTGCACGGTGTGCACCGGCGAGTCGGGATCGTCCGGGTCGAGCAGGTCGATGCGCGACCAGGTCACGTCGCCCGCGTCCAGCATCCACAGGATTCCGCACGCGCCGTCCGCCTCCTGCTCGGGCATGCCGTCGCAGTCGTTGTCCAACCCGTCGCAGCGTTCGGCGAAGTCCGGGGACAGGTCGGGGTCGGTGTCGTCGCAGTCGGCCTCGCAGGTGGTGGTGCCGTCCCCGTCCTCGTCGGTGATGTTCAGCGAGGGGTCGGTGTCGTCGCAGTCACCCGCGCACGTGGACGCGCCGTCCCCGTCCGCGTCGTCGTGGTTGAGCCACGGGTCGCTGTCGTCGCAGTCGCTGCCGAACGGATCGCCGTCGCCGTCCTCGTCCAGCGGTCCGGCGCTGTCGTCATCGTCGGTCGCGCTGTCGTCGTCGTCGGTGTCGTCGTCGTCGGTGTCGTCGTCGGCGGTGTCGTCGTCGTCGTCGCTGCGGTCGCAGCCCAGCGTCGCGCACCACAGCGTAGCGGCGGCGATCAGGATCCAGAAGGACAGGGATGGTCGGTTCATCTTCGCTCCCCTCCAGAAGCGTGACGATTGTACACGGGTCGAATCGAGAGACTACCGTTCCTTGTGACGGCGTCGTCGGGCGCCGCCGAGCTGCATGCCCACGCCGGCCAGGCACAGGCCCAGCACGCCCACCAGGGCCAGCACCGGCACGTCGGGCGGCTGGTGTCGGTCCGCGCTGAGGAACCTGTCCACCGACAGTCCGATCCCGGTCAGGGTGCCGAAGCCGATCACCAGCGCCATGGCGCCGAGGTAGGACGTGGCCACGATCAGGAGCAGCTTCTCCAGCAGCAGGATCGCCACCCCGCCGACCACACCCGACGCGGCGGCCACGGCGAAGCTCGGCAGGTCGTGGGGTGGGCCAGCGAACAGCACGGCCATGCCCCACCCCGCGCCGCTGCCGAGCATGAACATGCCCGCGCGCCGCACCAGCGGCATCAGCGCCGCCAGCAGCACCGCGCCGACGCCCATGCCGGCCCAGGTCATCCACCCGGTGGTGCCGATGATGCGGCAGATCTCGTAGCCCAGTGCGGCGCCCATCACCAGACCGGCCACCACCATGGCCAGGCGCACGAGGCGGTAGCCCCAGCCCAGCAGCACCAGTCCGGCGGCGAGCAGCAGCGCTCCGGTGATCAGGTCGGCGTTGATCTCCATGGTCTCTACCGGTTACGGACGCCGCGCGCCCCGGCCTATTCGCCCGTGGTCCACAGCAGGTCGTCGCCCGGCACCAGCCGGTTGTCGTCCAGCCAGACCTCGCGCACACAGCCGCCGGGGCGGGCGTCGGCCACGATGTCCACGTGCACGGCCGCGCTGTTGCAGGCGCCGCTGGCCTCGGCCTCGGCCAGGGCGTCGCTGCCCGCCTCACCGTAGCACTCCTTGTAGGACGACCCGATGGCGATGTGCAGGGTGCCGGCCACCTTCTCCACGTACAGGGGGTGGGTCAGGACCTCGTCCAGGCCCGCGTTCATGCCGAACGCCACCTCGCCCAGCCGGTGGGAGCCGTCGTCGGTCTCGATGATGGTGCGGAGCTGCTCCCCGCCCTCCTCGGCCGAGTATTCGACGATCCTGCCGCCCTCGAGCCTGAGGTGGATGCCGCGGATGCGCTTGCCCGCGCTCACGATCGGCAGGTCCACGAAGATCTCGCCGGACACCGTGTTGGCGTCGGGGCTGGTGAACACCTCGCCGTCCGGGAAGTTGCGCTTGCCGTCACAGACCACGATGTTGCGGTCCGCGATGCTCAGGGTCAGCGTCAGCGTCCGGCCTTCGGGGTGCTCGGTGACGATGCGCACGGTCTGGGCCGCATCCATGGCCGCGCGCACGCCCTCCATCATCTGGCCCATCTGGGCGTGGTCCGTGGTGGAGGCGCCCACGATCAGGTCCATGTAGCGGTCCAGGGCGAGCCCCTCGTTGATCGCGTCCTCGGACGTGGGGTATAGCGTGATGACCCAGGCCTTGGCCAGCCGGGTCTCCATCATCGGCATCGTCGCCTTGGCGATGGCCTGGGCCCGGGCCTGGGGCAGGTCGCGCAGCAGCTCGGGGTGCTCGGTGCCGAGCACCTCCACGTACTTGTCCATCTCCGTGTAGCGGTCCTTCAGCCACTGGGGCACCTGCTCGATCTGCCGTTCGGTGCCGTGGTGAGCCATGTCCGCACCCCACGCCGCGCCCCGGTTGTTGTCCGGCGACACGATGTACAGGTCGGGCAGGCCGCCTGCCTTGACCACGCCCTCGGACAGCCGTTGCAGCAGGGGCAGGGTGATCGGCTCTCCCTTGATCATCACCTTCTCGTCAGGCTGGATGCCGCCGAGGGAGTGGTTCAGGAGGTGGCCGGCCCAGGTGCGCAGGTCGGCCTCGGGGATGGTCGGCTGGTCGCTCATCGTGGTCCTCTCGTGTCGCGGGTATGGCGGGCGTTCTATCACACCCGCCGGGCCCGCGCGGCGCTGGCCCCAGCGGGTGGAGCCGCGTACGATGCGCAGCACGAATCGGAGGAGCCCCTTGCCGGTACGGTACGGCCAGACGTGCGTACGCCCCCTGGCCCTCGCGCTGGCCGCGCTCCTCGTGCAGATCGGCTGCGACGGCGGGAGCGTGGGATCGCCGTCCCCGGAGTCCCCGTCGCTGGACGACGACGACGGCTCGGACACGTCACCCCCCTTGCCTGGCAGCGGCGGCGTGCAGCTCACCTGCGCGGTGGAGATCAGCCCCTGGGTGCCCACCTCGGCGAGCGCGCGCTGGTCCGTGACCGGCGACGCGGTGGTCGACACGTGGGTCGAGGTGGCGTGCGAGGGGCAGGATTCGTACCGGGTCTCCGCCGAGGTGGACGCCGGGTCTTCGTTCCACGCGTCCCTGGTCTGGCTGCCGCCGGCGTCCCCCTGCGGCTGGCGCATCGTGGTCGTCACCGAGCGCGGGGCGGTGGTGAGCGAACAGGGCGAGGTCGTGACCGGCGCACCGCCGGTGGAGCTGCCGACCCTCGGCGCGGTGATGCACGAATGGGACGCCGACCCGGGCTTCCTGGTCACCACCCTGATCGGTGATCCGTTCGCCACGGTCGTGATCGACGCGGACGGCGCGTATCGTTGGTGGTACGTACACGATCCGGACGCGGCCAAGGTCACGCGCTCGCGCCTGTCCAGCGACGGCGAGTGGATGCTGATGCTGGTGGAGCACACCGAGCTGTCCGAGGAGGGGCCGGACCTGGAGTCCGACTTGGTCCGGCTGCGCCTGGACGGCACCGCGGTGGAGAGCTGGCCCCTCGTGGGTGTCCACCAGGACTTCGTGGAGTTGCCGGACGGCACGCTGACGTTGCTCGGGTTCGACGCGCGCGAGCTCGACGGCGAAGAGGTGGTGGGGGATGCCCTGGTGGAACTGGAACCCGATGGCGGCTTCAGCCAGGTCTGGAGCATCTGGGAGCACGCCGCCTACGATCCGGACGTGGAGCAGCCGTGGGAGGCGACCTGGTCCCACGCCAGTGCTCTGGACCACGACGAGGCGAGCGACACCTACCAGCTGTCGCTGCGCAACCTCGACACGATCCTGTCGGTGTACCGGCCCACCGGCGAGGTCACGTGGCGGCTGGGCGGCGCGGAGAGCGACGTGGCGCTGGCCTCGGGAGACACCGAACTGTTCACCGAGCAGCACCAGTTCGTGCTGGGCGACGACCGTCTGCTGGTGTTCGACAACGGCGCGGTCGAGCGGGGCGCGTCGCGGGCCGTGGAGTACGCGCTCGATGCCCACCAGGGCACCGCGACCGAGCTGTGGTCCCACGCGGCCGACCCTGCCCTGTACTGCTTCGCCCTGGGGGACGTCGCCCGTCTGCCTGGCGGGCACACCCTGATCACCTGGAGCACGTCGGGACGTGTGGACGTGGTCACCCCGGAGGGCGGCGTGGTGTGGACCCTGCAGGCGCCGCTGGGGTGGGGCATCGGGTACGTGGATCCGGTCGATCCGCCGCCCGGGATCTGATCCGGTCCAACCCCCGCCGTTGTACAGTGATGCAGATGCAATCCCTGCGCGCGCCACGGCTGGCCCTCGCCCTGCTCGTCCCGCTGCTGGCGTCGCCGAGCTGTGCGCCCGCCGTGTGGGGGGACGACGACGTGGGCCCACCGCTGTGGGACGACGACGACGACGACGACACCTGGTCCACGGATGACGACGACGTGGCGGATCCCCCGCCCCTGGAGCAGGTACCGGGCGCGGAGGGGGATCCGGCGGCCTGGCTGTTCGACCTGCACGACGTCAGGCAGGTCGACATCCAGCTGTCCGCCGACGCGATCGCGTCGCTGTGGGCGTCGCCGTACGAGTACGTGCAGGGCGACATCGCGATCGACGGCGTGGCCGTGGACTCGGTGGGCGTGCGTATCAAGGGCAAGCTCGGCTCGTACCGCGACCTCGACGGCAAGTCCGCGCTCAAGATCGACTTCAACCGCTTCGTGGCGGGCCAGACCTTCCACGGCCTGGAGAAGCTCAACCTCAACAACATGGTGCAGGACCAGGCCTTCGCCAAGGAGCGCACCGCCTACGACCTGTTCCGGGCCATGGACGTGCCGTCACCGCGGGTCGGCTACGGCTGGGTGAGGATCAACGGTGAGGACTATGGGTTGTACTCCGTGGTCGAGGTCTACGACGACGTGTTCCTCGAGGGGCACTACGCCGATCCGTCCGGCAACCTGTACGACGGCGACTACTACCTGTGGCCCGACTGGAGCTACACCCTGATCGACTTCACCGCCTCGGTCTGCCACCTGTACACCCTCGACGAGGGGACCGACGTCGGCCTGGCCGACGTCAACGCGGTGGTCGACGCGGTCGCCGCGACCGCGGGCACCGACCAGTTCACCCCGGTGGTGGGGCAGCTCGTCGACCTCGAGCACTTCGTGCGCTTCTGGGCCACGGACGTCTGGATCGGCCAGTACGACGGCTACGTGCACTACACCAACAATTACCGGGTCTACTTCGATCCCCTGGATGGTCTGGCCCGGGTGATGCCCTGGGACCCGGACTGGGCGTTCTACCCCTACACCCCGGTCACCTCGCCCCTGGGCATCCTGGCGGTCAACTGCAAGGCCGACCCGGCCTGCCACACCCACTTCCTGCAGACCCTGGGCCAGGTACAGTCCGCGGTCGAGGCCGCCCAGCTCGGCCCGCAGCTCGACGAGATCACAGACCTGATCCTCCCCTACGTGGACGCCGATCCCCGCAAGGAGCTCTCCCTCGAGACCGCCCTCGCCGCCCAGGCCGACCTGCACACCTGGATCCAGACCCGGAGCGCGACGCTGGCGGCGACCTCGGGGCTGTAGCGGACCGCCCCCGACCTGCCCCCACCTGTCCCCCACCGATCCTCTACCCGCATCCAAGAGCGTGTTCCTTTCCCCTATCCGGAAGATACCGGCACCTTGGCCATCCAAGAGCAGAGGATTTGCCGTCTGGCGGAAGCAAACGTGCTCTTGGATGAGAGGTGGGGGGAGGCAGGAGTGGGCGTGGGGGAGGCAGGATCGAGGCAGGAGCGGGAGGGGAGGCCAGAAGTGGGGGCTTGTCCATTCTCGACCGGATTCACGAACACCCGGTTGATTTCAGCCCGCCCGCCCGCCCCCGGCCTACCCCCACCTGTCGCTCGCTGCGCTCGCGAGGTGGGGTAGCGGAGCCCTGCGCTAGTCGACGAGCTCCATGGCTGGACCGTGTCCAGGCCACACGGTGCGCACACCCATGGCTCGCAGGCGGCGGTCCGACGCGGCGTGCTGGTCCGGGTCGAGCACGATGCGGTTGGTCTCCAGGAACCCGCGGATGGTGATGTACATGTCCCCCGACAGCAAGGTGCCGCTGTCCGGGTGCAGGAAGCAGGTGTGCTCCACGCAGTGTCCCGGCGTGTGCAGCGCGACCAGCCCCCCCAGCTCGGACAGCGCCTCGTCCGGGTCGAACCAGCGCGCCACCTCCGAGTGCACGGTGAAGTCGCTCCAGTGGTAGCCGATGTGACCGCCGCTGCGCAGCTGGTGCCGCCGCACGCCGGGGAAGCCGACGCGGCCCCACACGTCCATGAACGGCCACGCCGAGCCCCGGGTCGATGGCCACGGATACGGGTCGCTGCCCTCCACGTAGGTGCGCATGGTGGTGGGCAGCAGGAGCTGTGCGCCCGCGGCCTCGGCCAGCGTGTCCAGCCCGCTGGCGTGGTCGAAGTGCAGATGGGTGCACGTCACGTAGTCGATGTCGCTCAGTCGCCGCCCCTCGCCCTCCAGCGCGCGGGCGAACAGCGCCTCCTCGCCGGGCAGGTTCGGGTCGATGGCGGTGACCGTGTCGGCCATCACCAGGTAGCCGTTACCCCGCGGTGTCTTGACCTGCAGGATGCGCGGCTGCCGGGAAAGCACGGAGACGGCGTGCCCTTCCGGTCGGTCCACCCAGTCCCGGACCGCGCCGTTCGGCGAGCGCCAGCGCGCGAATCGGCGCCTCACGGCTTGCGCCAGGCCACCGGGGCGCCCGCGATCGCCACCTCGACCCCACCACCAGCTCGCAGGGCTGCGGTGAACTCGCCCTGTGGACACTCGCCGAGATCGACGATCTCCCACTGCTCCAGGGAGGCGCCGCGGCGGTAGGCGTACAGGTGGTCCGTGCCTCCGGCGAGGATCTCGACTGCGCCGTCGCCGTCGAGGTCGATCACCTGGATCTTCGACACCGCGAACTGGTCGGGCTGCTCGTGCAGCAGCGTGGTGGTGAAGCTGCCGTCCTCGCTGCGGCGTGCCAGGTTTAGCCGGCCCTTGCCCTCGTCCTTGTAGCGGAAGTGCCACCCGTCACCGAACAGCAGCTCGTCGGTGCCGTCGCCGTCGAGGTCTGCCGGCACCACGGTCTTGACCCCGCGGAAGGTGGGCACGGCCACGGTCGCATCGCCCTCGTACACGGTCATGTCGCCGTCGCTGCGCGGCTCGTCCCCGTACACACGGCCCACGGCCAGCTCCCGGTCGCCGTCGCCGTCGAGGTCGGCGAGCGCGTGCGTCGTGCCCATGTGGATGCGACGAGACCCGACCAGGGTGCCGTCCGGGCGCAGCCAGCCGCCCTCGACCTCGTACTTGCTCACGTAATGGGCCAGGTAGATCTCCGGCCCCCAGGCCACGGCGGTCACCTGCGGTCGGCTCCCCGAGCTCTCGAACAGCCGGTGCACCGTCCAGCCCGCGCCGCCCGGTTCGGCGTCGAGCTCCAGTACGCGCATCGGACCGTCCGGGAATCCGCGGCCCATGCCGAATGCCACCATGAACTCCTGGCGTCCGTCGCCGTCCCGGTCCCCGGACCAGGTGGCGTTGACCAGGCCCGACCCGGTGATCTTCAGCCGCAGGCGGAACCGATCGCCGTCCGCGCCGTACACCGACAGTTCGTTGCCCACCGCGCAGATCAGCTCGTCCGCGTCGTCGGCCACCAGGTTGGCCGCCCACAGGCGCTCGCAGCCGGGGAGGGGCGCGGGCGTGGACTCGGCGAACAGGTCGCGTTTCCGCTCGCTGGCGAATCCGCCGCCGCCCTGTGACGGCGCAGGGGTCGCCGCCTCCTCCGCTGACGCCGTGGCCGGTTCGGCGGTGGGCTCGGTTGCTCGTTCGCCCTTGCAGCCGACCAGCAGCAGGGCCAGGACCAGTCCGATCGGGATCGCTCGCATGGGGCCGAGTCTGGAGCACTTGCCGGCGATGTGCAAGACGACCGATGATCGGGGCGTGGACCTGCAGATTGCCGAGATCTTCACCAGCATCCAGGGGGAGGGCAGCGCCCAGGGCCTGCCCTGCGTGTTCGTGCGGCTGGCCGGTTGCCCGTTGCGTTGCCGCTGGTGCGACACCGCGTGGGCCCGTGCTGGCGGCGAGGCGTGGCCCCTGCAGCGAGTGGTGGCGCACGTGGTGGGCGAGGGGATCCCGCGGGTGGAGATCACAGGCGGGGAACCGCTGAGCCAGGAGGCCACACCGACGCTGGCAAGGGCCCTGATCGACGAGGGTCTGGACGTGCTGTGCGAGACCAGCGGCGCGTTCGACATCGGCCTGCTGCCCGCGGGGGTGATGCGGGTGGTGGACCTCAAGCCACCGGGCAGCGGCGAGACCGATCGCATGCGGTGGCGCAACCTGGACGCGCTGCGAGCAGACGACGACCTCAAGTTCGTACTCGCGGACCGCGTGGACTACGAGTGGGCTCGGAGGGTGATCGTCGACCACGCCCTGGCCGGCCGCTGCACGCTGCTGATGTCGGCCGTCGCTCCTGCGCTCCCCTCGGCGTCGCTGGCCGCGTGGATCCTGGAGGACCGGCTGGACGTGCGACTGCAGGTGCAGCTGCACAAGGTGCTGTGGCCGGGGGAGGATCGGGGACGCTGATCCTGGAGCGTTGACCGGCTTGGGTCGAGTCGCTACCCTCCGCCCGACACAACGGAGCACGCATGTACCAGACGAACCAGTTTCGCAAGGGACTGAAGGTCGAGATCGACGGTGAGCCCTACCTGATGGTGGAGGCCCAGTTCGTCAAGCCGGGCAAGGGCCAGGCCTTCACCCGGACCAAGCTCAAGTCCCTGATCAGCGGCAACGTCATCGACCGCACCTACAAGAGCGGCGAGAAGATCGACAAGGCTGCGGTCGAGGAAGTCGACATGCAGTTCCTCTACCAGTCCGGGGACGACTACAACTTCATGGACCTGTCGTCCTACGAGACCATCGACATCACCCGCGAGCAGCTGGACGACGCATGGAAGTGGCTCAAGGAGAGCCTGGTAGTGCAGGTGTTGATGTACAAGGGCCGCCCGATCAGCATCGAGCTGCCCAACTTTGTCGAACTCGAGGTCACCTATTGCGAGCCGGGCGTCAAGGGGGACACCGCCCAGGGCGCGACCAAGCAGGCCGAGCTGGAGTCCGGAGCCACGGTCAACGTGCCGCTGTTCATCAACCAGGGCGAGGTGCTCAAGATCGACACCCGCTCCGGCGACTACGTCGAGCGGGTGAAGAGCTGAGCCCCGTCCCGCTGATCAACCTGAGGCGCCGCGCCGCCATCCTGTCCGACATCCGCCGCTTCTTCGTCCGCCGCGACATGCTCGAGGTGGAGACGCCGACGCTGGTCGTCAGCCCCGGCGTCGACCGGCACATCGACGCCTTCGCCGTGCGGGGTGGCGGGCACCTGGCGACCTCGCCCGAGTACCACATGAAGCGGCTGCTGGCCGCGGGCAGCGGGCCGATCTTCCAGCTCACGCGGGCCTACCGGCATGGAGAACGGGGGCCGCTGCACAACCCCGAGTTCTCGATCCTGGAGTGGTATCGACCGGGCTGGACCCACGAGCAGCTGATGGACGAGGTGGAGGCCCTGCTCGCCGACCTGGCCGCGCGACATCACTCCGGCGGGCTGTTCGCGGCCCGGCCCTATGGGCGGATCACCTATGCGGAGGCCTTCCGTCGAGGTGCGGGGGTGGACGCGCACCGGGACCCCGCCGCGGCCCTGAGGCGGGCCTGCCCCGAGGGCGGGCCGGATCTCACGCCGGACGACCGGGAAGGATGGCTGAGCTGGCTTCAGGCCAGTCGGGTCGAGCCTCAGCTCGGCGTGGACCGTCCGGAGTTCGTGCACCTGTACCCGGCCGACCAGTGCGCGCTGGCGCGCGTGCGCCCCGGCGAACCGGCCCTGGCCGAGCGGTTCGAGCTCTACTGCGGCGGCGTGGAGCTGGCCAACGGGTTCGGCGAGCTGACCGATCCGATCGAGCAGCGGGCGCGCATCGCGTCGGAGAATCGGGCGCGCGCTGCGGCGGGACGGCCGACATACCCCGTGGACGAGGCGTTCCTCGCCGACCTCGGCGCCATGCCCGCCGGTGCCGGCGTGGCCGTGGGCGTGGACCGGGTGGTGATGCAGCTGCTCGGCGCCGGCTCGCTGGACGATGTGGTCGCGTTCCCTGGCGCGCTGGAGGACCCGGTCAGCTGAGGGACTGTGCGATCCGCATCATCCCGTCGAGCACCTCGAGGGGCTCGTCCTGTTCGGTGGCCGCCTCGAATTCGAAGCAGCCCAGCAGATCGCCGCCGTCGTGCTCGTCGAGGAACAGCGTGCCCCCCTCGGCCGAGGTGGTGGAGAACGAGTCACCTTCGTGGGGATAGACGATCGCCCAGCCGCCGTTGGTGCCGGCGCGCAGCCGGACCTCCACCGGGAAGGCGGCGGCGTCGACCGCGTCCTGCACCGTTGCCCCGTCGATGGTGGTCTGTCCCACCATGGTCAGGCTCCAGCCATCGAAGCGAGACGTGTTGACCTGCAGGGACGTGCCCTGCCAGGACCACTGGCCGTCGTCGGCCTCCCAGGCGTCGCCGTCGAGGGTGGCCGTGACCTGGCCCGAGTCCAGGTCGGACAGGTCGGGGCAGACCTCGGTCGATTCGTCGGTCGGGCAGCCGGCCAGCGTCAGTACGAGGGCGGTCAACAACAGGGCACGGGCAGGCATCTTCGCTCCTCCGGGTCCGGTCAGCGCGCCATGATACCCTGAGTTCGTGTTCGGGCCACCCTGCGAGACCCCCCTCGACCGGCTGCCGGCCGTGGTGATCGACTTCGAGACCACCGGGCTGCACGCGCGGCAGGGGGACGCCGTGATCGAAGTCGGCGCGGTCAAGGTCGACGGACTGCAGGTGCAGGCGCAGCCCGTGCTCTCACGGCTGGTCGACCCCGGCAGACCGGTGTCCACCGACTCCCTCGAGGTGCACGGCATCCACGACGAGCAGCTCGAGGGCAAGCCCAGCTTCGCCGAGGTCCTGCCCGAGCTCGAGGCCTGGATGCACGGTCGCGTGGTCGTCGCCCACAACGCCCCCTTCGACCTGGGCTTCCTGCGCGTGGAGGCCGAGCGCGCGGGGGAGATCCCGCCCCGGCCCAAGGCTCTCGACACCGTGCTGCTCGCGCGCGCGGCGAGCCCGGACGAACCCGACGGCTACGGCCTCGACGTGGTCGCCCGCCGCATGGGTCTGTGCTGCGACGAGGGCACCCGCCACCGCGCCGCGGGCGACGCCCTGCTCACGGCCCACGTCTACGTGGCCCTGCTGCACCAGCTCATGGATGGCCGGCTGACCACCCTCGAGCATGTGCAGCTGTGCAGCACCGAGGTCGCCATCCGCGCCGCCCGTTTCCGCGGCTCCATCGCCCCGACCGTCGTACGCGAGATTCAGGCCGCCATCCGCGACAACACCCCGGTGACGATCACCTACATCTCTCCCCACGGCCGCCACCCGGTTCGCGGCCGCTGCAAGAAGCGCACCCGCCGCGTGATCGAACCCATCGGCCTCAACGGGCTGTGGCTCGACGCCTGGTGCCGCCTGCGCGAGGACTACTGCACCTTCCGCATCGATCGCATCCACGACCTCGACCCCCTCGACCCCTGATCCCCGTTCACCCCACGACAAACACCTGTCCGCCCCCGAACCGGCGTGGTGGGGCGGTTCGGGGTCGAGGAGGTGTTTGCTCGGGGGTGAACGGGTGTGGGAGGCCGGTTCGGGGTCGAGGAGGTGTTTGCTCGGGGGTGAACCGGCGTGGGGGGGGCGGTTCGGGGTCGAGGAGGTGTTGGACTAAACCGCTTCGCGGTGGTGGTGGCGGTTCAGGCATGGA
>CAZXHG010000085.1:3213-35118 GCA_964639985.1 uncultured Rickettsiales bacterium | reverse complement strand
ACCAGTGCTCCAAGGGCCTGACCTGCCAGGGCAGCGTCTGCACCTACTAGGAACCGGCACCCGCCCCTCCTCCCTCCCCTCCCCGTTTCGACCCTCCTCCCCCTCCCACTCCCCTGCTATCCTCGGGGCCAACCTGCGGAGGCCCCCATGAAGCACCTCCTCCTCACCATCGCCGCGCTGCTGCTGCTCGGCTGCCCCTCGGACGACGACGACGACGTGGCCGATGACGACGTGGCCGATGACGACAGCGCTGGCGACGACGACACGGGCGACGACGACACCGACCCCTCCGGTCCCTGGGACGACGGCTGGCCCATCGAGCTGACCGTGGACGGCCAGGCCATGATCGAGGGCAGCTTCGAGGGCGAGGGCCCGATCTGGTGGGCCCTGGACACCGGCGCGTCGCGCTCCTTCGTCGACTCGGACATCACCGGCACGACCAACAACGTCAATGGCGACGTGGTCGTCGGTCCCCTGGAGTTCCCGGACCACCAGGTGGGCAGCCTCGAACTCGACGAGGCCGAGGCCTTCATCGGCTGGGACATCGGCGGCCTCGCCGGCCAGGACCTGTTCGCCGACCGCTTCTCCGCCCTGGACTACAAGGGTCTCGAGGCCCACTTCATGGACGAGGTGCCCGACGTCCAGCCCCACGGCGTGGGTGTGGAGACGCCCACGGAGACGCCGTACGACCTGCCGGGCTCGATCCCGGTGGGCACGTTCACCGTCTCGGGGACAACCGAGATGGACCTGGCCCTGATCGCGGACACCGGCTCGGGCGTGTCCATCCTGCTGCAGTCCACGTTCGACGCCATCGACGACGGCAACCTGCCGAGGCTGGAGGGCTACATCTGGGCCACCACCTACGGCACGGACGAGGGGTTCATCACCCGCATCCCCAAGATCATGATCACCGGCACCGAGATGGGGCCGGCCGGGAGCTGGGCCGTGGTGATCCCGGACGACAACCACCTGTGGCCGCTGCTGGTGGCAGGGGGCATCGACGTCGACGGGTTCATCGGTTACCCGTTCTACCGGCACTTCGTGGTGGGCGTGGACGGATTCGAGGACCGCTACCTGTGGTGGCCCTACGAGGACACCTCGCACATCGCCATGGACGAGTGGATCCGGGTGGGCGTGGAGCCGACGTGGCGCGAGGGCGGCTTCTACGTGGAGATGATCTACTCTCCCAGCGATGCCATGACCCAGGGCGTGGTCATCCTCGACCAGATCCTGGCCATCGACGGCACCGACCTGTCCGGCGCCACCCTCGACGAGGTCAAGCTGATGCTGCGCGGCGAGGTGGGTGAGAGCCGCACCCTGCTGCTGCAGCGCGCGGGCACCGGCGAGGTCGAACTCACCGTGGCGGTCGAGGACCTGCTGCCCATGATCTAGGAAGGAACGCGGCCGATGCACGCACACCTGATCATCATGCTCGCGGCCCTGACGCTGGCCATCACCGGCTGCCCGGGGGACGACGACGACGACACCGCGGCCGACGACGACAGCGTCGACGACGACACCACCGCGACAGACGACGACGACACGGGGATGCCGGCCGACGACGATGACTCCGCCGACGATGACGACTCGGCAGACGACGACGGCTGGGACTGCTACGGCAACCCGCTGGAGACGATCGCGGGCGCGGACGGCTCGCTGCTGGCGCGCGGATCGGTGGACGGCGACGAGTACTGGTTCGTGGTCGACACCGCGGCGCAGGTGATCTTCGCCGACTTCGAGATCAGTGACGACTTCAACGGCTACTTCGCCGCAGACGTGCAGATCGGCCCCATCGACTGGGAGCAGTGGCTGGTCAAGGGCCGCGACCTGTCGCCCAACGAGGCATTCATCGGCGTGGACATCGGCTGCCTGCTCGGCCAGGAGGTGCTGATGCAGACCTACACCGTGGTGGACACCGCGGCCACGCAGGTCTACCTGTGCGACGCGGTGCCGGAAGAGCCGCCCCCCGGAGCCGCGGGCCCGGCGGCCACGCACCCGTACGAGCTGACCAACCAGTTCCCGCTCGTGCAGGTGGACGTGGGCCTGGCCGATCCCGTGCCCCTGCTCGTGGACAGCGGTCAGCCCGTGACCTACCTGACCGAGGAGATCTTCGACCAGGTCGACGACGGCGCGCCCCGCCTGTACGGCTGGATCTACGAGACCCAGTACGGGTTCGACGACGCGTTCGTCTCCCGCCTGCCGTCGCTGACCTTCGGCGGCGAGGTGCTGGCCGACCTCGAGGTCGTGGTGCTGCCCACCGACCACCACATGGACTTCCTGCTCGAGGCCAGCGGCGTGGTGATCGACGGGTTCCTGGGCAACACGGTGCTGGACCGCTACCTGCTCGGGATCAACGGCTTCGACTCGGTGTTCGAGCTGTGGCCGCTGTCCGGCGGCTGGATCGACGACGACCGCTGGGTGAGGGTCGGCGTGGAGCCCGCCTGGCGGGACGGCGCATTCGTGGTCGAGTACCTGCTGTGGCCATCGGACGCCCAGGACCAGGGCCTCGCCGTGGACGACGTCATCCTCTCGATCGACGGCGTGGACGTCTCGACCCTGGACCTCGCCGGGGTCCAGCAGGCGCTACGCGGCGCCGTGGGCGAGACCCGTGCGCTGGTGCTGGAGGGTGCGGGGGGTCAGGTCGAGGTGGAGGTGGCGGTCGAGGACCTGCTGCCCTACTGACGGCGCCGCCACAGGAGCAGCCCCAGCGCCGATCCCAGCAGCGCCAGCGACACGCCAGTGCTGCCCCGCGACATGGAGCAGCCGTCGCAGCTGCTGGTGCCGATCACGTGCAGCCCGTTGATCAGGCAGTCCTCGGAGCTGTCGGGGTTCTCGACGCACACGTTGTGGTACCCCTCGGCCAGCCCATCGGGGAATGCCCCTTCGATGACGTCGCTGCTGTCGATGTCGATGGGCATCACCCGCAGGTTGCCCAGGTACAGGTCCGCGTCCTCGTGGAACCCGCTGCCCGCGACCGTGAACGGGGACAGGTCGCCCTCGTTGATCACGTCCGGGCTGATGCCATCGATCTTGACGTCCCCCGACCAGGTGTCGTCATCCACCACGTCGTCGTCGTCGTCGTCCGTGGGGGTGGTGTCGTCGTCGTCATCGTCGGCCACGTCGTCGTCGTCGTCCGTGGGCGTGCTGTCGTCGTCGTCCGTGGGCTGGCCGGGCTCCCACTGGTAGTCCGACGCCCGGATGATCCAGTTGCGGTCCGTGCCGAAGGACGGCAGCGTGGCCCAGGAACGGTCGCCCCCGCCGCCCATGCACTGGCCCTGGAAGCACATCTCGCCGGGCAGCACGTAGATCAAGCCGCCGTCCGGGATGATGGCCGGGCCGCCGTCCGAGCCGAGGCCCCACGACTGGCAGGGGTTGTTGCTCTCCAGGAAGCAGAAGGCTACTGCGACGCGGCCGCTCTCCACCACGGCGGGTGTGCCCAGCTGGGCCAGGTCGACCTCGAACCAGTCGCCCTCCTGCTCGTTGCCGATCTGGATCTGTACGTCATCGGCGCCACCGAGGTACGCGTCGTAGTCCGGGTAGATCTGCGTCCCCGCGTCCATGATGCGCACGTCGAAGTTGAGCGTGGCATCGGCGGGACCGCCGATGGCGTACACGTAGTTGATGGTGAACGGGTAGCTCGGCGGCGTGAACACGACCGCGTCGCACTCGCCAGGGCAGTTGCCCAGCTGCAGCGCGACCTGGGCCCCGTCGTACCACGTGTCCCAGTACAGCACCGTGGCCCCGGCCGACAGCGGGGTGAACGACGTGAGCAACACGGTCAGGGCGAGTACGCGCATGGTCGGGCCTCCCATCCAGGTGCGGGGATTCTACCATCTCGCCGTCAACCGCTCGGTGTAAGCTTTCGAGGGCGGACCGCGAGTCCGCTGGATCGGGAGGTGACCGGGATGGCGGCAATCCGCTGGGCCTTGACCTGGGCCGCGCTGGTGACGGCGACCGCGGCGATGACCGCGTGCAAGACGCCCGTCTACGACGACGACTCGGCGGACGACGACACGGTCGGCGACGACGATGACGACGACACCACGCCCGCGGACGACGACGACTCCGCGGACGACGACACCGGGGACGACGACACCGCGTACGAGGACGCGGACGGGGACGGATGGGTCGCCAGCCTGGACTGCGACGACAACGACCCCGACAGTCACCCCGACGCCTTCGACTGGTGCGGGGACGACGTGGACCAGGACTGCACGGGCACGGCCGACGACGCGCCCGTGTCGCTGGCGCCCCCGGACGTGGTGGCCGAGCCGTTCACCTACGCCGCGCCGGTGGCCGCGGACTTCACCGGTGACGGCGCGACCGACCTGGCCGTGGTCAGCTACCAGCTCGAGCTGCACGTACTGGAGGGAGACGGTCTCGGTGGCATCGCCTCGTCCTACCAGGTCGGCGCCATCGGCAACGCCACCGGGGTCGTCGGCGGCGACCTCGACGGCGACGGTGATCCCGACCTGGCGGCCTCCCAGATGACCGGCTGCCCCCTGCAGGCGTACAGCAACAACGGCACCGGATCGTTCGGGGCGCCCCAGTCGGTCACCTGCAGCGGCGCGCCCACCTGGGGCGCATCCATGGACGCGGACGGCGACGGCCTCGACGACCTGGTGATGGTCGACCCCCTGGCCGGTTCGCTGCTGGTGCTGCTCGCCACCGGCGGCATGGCATTCACCCCCATGCCGGCCATGGCCACCTCGGTCGCGCCCTACGAGGCCGTGGAGGCGAACTTCGACGGCGACGGCCTCCCCGACCTGGTCGTGTCCGGGATCGAGGGGGGTGTACTCGCGCTGACGGGCAACGGCGACGGCACGTTCACCGAGGCAGCCGCCCTGACCTCGATGAGCAGCGACGTGGAGGTCGGCCGCGCCGCCGATCTGGACCTCGACGGCCTCGACGACCTGATCGCGGTACTCGGTGACGACACCCTGGCCGTGGCCCGCAGCCTGGGCGGGGGCCAGTTCGACACACCTCAGAGCATCGCCCTGTCCCCCGGCTACCTGTACGCGACCGCGCTGGAGCTGACCGGCGATCCGTACCCCGAGCTCGTGCTCACGTCCGAGGGCACGCTGCTGGTGCTGGTGAACGACGGCACCGGCTCGTTCTCCGAGCAGCACTGGCTGCTGTACGAGTTCGGCGGCGGCAGCCGGCCCACCGCAGTGGACCTCAGCGGCAACGGCCGCGCCGAGCTCGTGGTGACCGCGCCGGCCGCGTCCGGGTACTACGTGTTCCGCTCGTGCGGCAACTGGAACTGACCTCGCGGAGACCGACCATGCGCCACGCCCCCCCCCTGGCGGCCCTGCTGCTCACGATCACGATCACGCCCGCACGCGCCTTCAACACCAACACGGTGTGGTGGGCCGACGACCAGCTCCCGATCCAGGTCGAGCTCGTGCGACCCGGCGCCGCCACCCTCGGCGAGGAGCTCACCGAGGAGGTGGTTCTCGCCTCGTTCGACCTGTGGACCACGATGCCGTGCACCTACGCGAGCTACGAATTCCGAGGCTGGGTCGACGAGATCACCCCCGGGGACGGGATCGTGCAGATCGAGTTCGTCAACGAGGGCTGGGTCGGCCCCGAGGAGGTGGCGGGCGCGACCGCCATCCAGGTGGACCCGGTGGAGGGCCGGATCACGGACATCGACCTGTCCATGAACGGCGAGTTCATCGACTGGGTGGTGGAGGACTCCAGCCCCTACGCCTCCCCCATGGCCCTGGACGTGACCTCGGTACTGGCCCACGAATTCGGCCATGTATGGGGTCTCGACCACAACGACGAGATGTTCGAGGCCACCATGTTCTGGGCCTACACCTCGGCCACGGCCGGCACCCTGTCGTGGGACGACAAGTGGGGCATCTGCACGCTCTACCCGACCGTGGCGGACGAGTGCGAGGTGGACGAGGACTGCCCCCAGCACGACCTGCAGCCAACCGTCTGCCGCCACGTGCCCGAGATCGGAGCCAACGTGTGCGAGGAGCTGTACGACGAGCTCGGCGCCTGCTGTGACGCCACCTGGAACAACTGCCAGCACGGCACGTGCGCCCTGCACGCGTTCACGTACGCCGGGTACTGCACGGACGAGTGCACCGACGATCTGGACTGCCCGCCCACCTGGACCTGCGAGGACGTGATCTTCATCGGGGACGAGACCGGGTTCTGCACGAGCCCCGAGGGATCGGACCAGCCCTGTGGCGAGGACTTCGTCTACCCCACCGGCGACGACGACGACTCCGCGGGCGACGACGACGACTCCGCCGCGGATGACGACGACGACGACACCGTCGGGCCGCAGGACGACGACGATGACGACGGGTGTGGGTGTACCACGCCGCACACGGGCAACCGTGGCCCGGTCGCGCTGCTGCTGCTGCTCTCGCTCGCCATGCTACGCCGCCGCTGAGGCCCCGGTGTCCACCTCCCTGTTGCAGCTGCTGATCGACGCGGCCGAGAGCTTTCCCGACCGCGAGCTGAGCGCCTGGCGCGGACGCAGCTACACCTTCACCGCGCTGCACGACGCAGCCGCCCGGGCTGCCGGCGGGCTGGCCGAGGCCGGCGTGCGGCCCGCCACCCCGGTTCTGATCCTGGTCGCGGACGTCTCCGACTTCTTCCCCCTGTTCTGGGGCACGCTGTACGCAGGCGCCACCCCGGTCCCGCTGGCCGGTCCCCGCGACCTGTCCGAGGGCGAACTGGCGCGCGTGGGTCGAGTGATGCAGCTGCTGGAGGGCCCGGTGGTGGTGGACCGGGGGGTTCGCTTCCCCGGCGTCGACCTGCTCGACGTGGGCGAGCTGCTGGAGGGGCCGGCGCTGGGTCATCCGGTGGAGGGGGACGCACCCGCCCTGATCCAGTTCTCCTCGGGCAGCACCCGCGCGCCACGCGGCGTGGTGCTGACCCACGCCAACCTGCGGGCCAACGTGGACCAGCTCGCCGCGGCCCTGCCCGTGCACGGGCACGACCTCAAGCTCACCTGGATGCCCCACTTCCACGACATGGGGCTGATCGGCTGCCACCTGCTGCCGATGCGCCTGGGCATGGCCCAGGTGCGCATGGATCCGCGCGACGCCCTGGGCGATCCGCGCGACTGGCTGCGGGCGGTCTCGGCCACCCGGGCCACGGTGCTGACCACCACGAATGCGGCGCTCGCCCGACTCAACCGCTACCTCGACCGGGGTGCTCCTGCGGACATCGACCTGAGCTCCGTACGCTGCCTGTTCAACGGCGCCGAGCCGATCTCACCGGAGGTCTGCGCCCGGTTCTGCGAGCTGACCGGTCTTCCCGACTCCATCCACCTGCCGATGTACGGCCTCGCCGAGGCCACCGTGGGGATCAGCTCCGCGGTCGGGGGAGGAATCCGCACGCGCCCGTTCGACGGTCGCGAGGTGGTGGAGATCGGCCCGCTGCTCCCAGGCGTGGAGGTGCGCACGGTGGATGACGACGGCCAGGAGCTGGATCCGGGCGGGGTCGGCCATCTGCAGGTCCGCGGTCCCAACGTCACGGCAGGGTACTGGCGGGATCCCGAGGCCACGGAGGCCCTGTTCGACGGCGTCTGGGCCCGCACCGGCGACCTGGGCTGCGTGCGTGACGGCACCCTGCTGATCACCGGGCGACACAAGGACGTGATCTGCGTCGGCGGGCGCAACCTGCACGCCCACGACATGGAGGCCGAGGCCGAGGCCGTGGACGGCGTGCGTCCGGGCGGGGCCGTGGCCGTGGCCGACACCCGCGGCCCGAGCGAGGCGCTGGCCCTGGCCGTCGCCCTCGACGACGCTTTCGTCGCCGCCGAGGTGCTGTGGGAGGTCAAGCGCCGGGTGACCGCTCGCACCGCGGTGGAGCCGTCCGCGGTCGTTCCCATCGAGCGGGTGCCCCGGACGACCAGCGGCAAGAAGCGCCGCGCGCAGGTCAGAACGGAAATCGTCGGCGGCGACCTCGACGACGCGCTGGGCAACACCGTGCAGCGTGTGCGGTCCGTGTGGGAGGCGTCCCTGGCCAGGCCCCTCGACGACGACGACCTCGACACGCGGTTCGCGGACCTGGGCGGCACCTCGGTGATGGCCCAGGAGATCCTGACGCGGCTGGAGGCGCGACTGGGCTTCGCCGGTGACCACCGCATCCTGCTCGCCGGCGAGACCGTACGCGCGATGGCGCGGTTCCTGGAGCGGGAGGGGCCCTTCGAGGGACGGGTGGCGACCGTGGAGCCCCGCGGCGCCGGCGAGCCGATCGCGATCGTCGGCGCGGCCTGCCGGTTGCCCGGTGCCGACACGGCCGAGGCGTTCTGGGACGACGTGACCGCGGGCACGGTCCGGCTGGGCCCGGCCCCGGCCGGTCGGTTCCCTGCACCATTCTCCGACCTGGTCGGCGGCTATCTCGACGACGTGGCGACCTTCGACGCGGCGCGCTTCGGGATCGACGACGCCGAGGCGGCCGTGCTCGATCCCCAGCAGCGCCTGATGCTGACCGTGGCCGCCGAGGCCCTGGACCGGGCCGGCTCACCCACGACCCACGAGGTCGGCGTGTTCGTGGGCGCGGGCCACAACGCCTACCTCGAACACGTGCTCGAGCACCTCGACGACGATCCGCACCCGGGCACGATGGCGGGCAACCTGCTGAACATGATCGCCGCGCGCGTGGCCCACAGCCTGGACCTGCGCGGTCCGGCGCTGAGCGTGGACACGGCCTGCTCCGCGTCGCTGGTCGCGCTGCACCTGGCCAGCCAGTCCCTGCAGACGGGCGAATGCGAGCTGGCGCTGGCCGCCGGCGTGAACCTGCTGCTGACGCCCACGGCCCACCGCCTGTTCCGCGCGGCCGGCGCCCTGTCCCCCAGCGGCCGCTGTCGACCCTTCGAACCCGACGCCGACGGCATGGTCCCCGGCGAGGGGGCCATCGCGTTCCTCCTCGCCCCGCTGAGCCGGGCGCGCGCCACCGGGATGCCCGTGCTCGGTGTGGTGCGGTCCGTGGCAGTGAACAACGACGGCGCGTCCCTGGGCGCGATGGCGCCCAATCCGGCGGGCCAGGACGCGGTGATCCGCCGGGCCCTGGACCTCGCGGGCGTGCGCGCCGACCAGGTCGTCTTTGTCGAGGCCCACGGCACCGGTACCCCCATCGGCGATCCGGTGGAGCGCTCCGTCCTGGACCGGATCCACGCCCACGGGCCGCGCATCGGCACGGACAAGGCGCGCACCGGTCACCTGCTGGCCGCGGCGGGCGCCGCCGGCCTGCTGCGCACCCTCGGCGAGATCCGCGCCGGCGGGATCGGCGCCGTGAGCTCGTTCGGATTCGGGGGTACGAACGCGCACGCCCTGGTCGAGGCACCGCCGGAGGACGTCAGGGCCGCGATGGCTCCGGCCACGCCATCCCAGGGCCGCCGCTTCTGGATCGGGGACGTGGATGCGCGCGGCTGGGTGCACCTCGTGGACGAGGATCCGGCGGGTGGGCTCGTCTGGCGCCCCTGCCCCCGGGGCGAGCCCGCCCTCCAGCGAGGTGGCCGCTACCTGGTCACCGGAGGCTCCGGCGCGCTGGGTCGCGCGCTGGCCCGCCACCTCTGCAAGGCGTACGGCGCGCGCCTGTTGCTGTCCGGACGTCGGCCGCGGGACGGGGACGTCGAGTCCCTGCTCGGGGATCTCGAGCGCCTCGGCGGCGAGGTCCGGTACGAGGCCGCCGACCTGACGTCGGCCGCGGACCGCGGACGGCTGTGCGACCGCGCCAGGGACCTGTTCGACGAGCTCGACGGCGTGTTCCACCTCGCCGGGGGCCTGAGCCCCGAGGGCCTGGCGGCCAAGCGCGCCGGGCTTGCGTTGCTGACCGAGTTGACGCCAGCCCTGGGCGTTTCGTTCTCCTCGATATCGGCCACGATCCCTGGCCTGGACCGCGGCATCGAGGACTACGCGGCGGCCAACGCGGAGCTGGACCGTCACGCGCGACAGGCGAGGCTCCGGGGCGATCGGGTCGTGAGCGTGGCCTGGCCCCCGTGGGCGGGTGCCGGGCTGGCCGCGGACGCGGCGAGCGAGCTGGCGCGCCGGGGGATCCAGCCCATCTCGCCCGGTCGAGCCATGGCCGCGCTCGAGTGGGCGCTGTCGTCGGGGCAACCTCACGTGGTGGTGCTGCAGCGCGAGACCGCGGCCGGCGCGCCGTCGCTGCCCGGCGACCTGCGGGGCCGGTTGCGGGAGATCGTGGCCGCCACGGCGGAGGTCACGGTCGAGCAGATCGACGATCACGCCCGCCTGGCCGAGCTCGGCATCGACTCCCTGGAGGCCATGGACCTCGTCAAGGCCCTCGAGGCCCTGGCCGGCAGGTCACTGCCCACCACGCTGCTGTACGAGTTCGACACCATCGACAAGGTGGTCCATGCGCTGGAGGCGGGCGCGGTACGCGAGACCGACCCCGTCGCGGACGTCAGCGACCCGGACGAGCTCGACTCGATCCTGCTGCCTTCGCAGCAGACCTTCGTGGTACAGCGGGAGTTCTTCCCCGACATCCCGGGCAACGTGTTCCTCGCGTGCTCGCTGACGCGCCCGGACGGAGGGCCGGGCCTGCAAGCCGACCCGCTGCAGCGCGCCCTCGACCACCTCGTCGAGCGTCACACGGCGCTGCGGCGCGTGATCCGGCGCGACGGCGCGACGTGGCGATTCGTGGAGGGAGGCCCCCGGCCACGGATACACCAGGTCGAGCGGGTGGATGACGACCGGCTCCTGAACGAACCCTTCGACCTCGCTGCCGGCCCGCTGTTGAGGGTCGTCACCGATGGGACCCGTCTGGCCCTGAACGCCCACCACGCAGCTGTGGACGCGTGGAGCCTGCGCAACGTGATGGAGGAGCTGCTGCAGTGCCACGAGGCGATCGTGGCCGGCCGGCCGCCCGACCTGCCCCCTCTCGGCGCGGACTGGCCCCAGGCCGCCGCGGCCCTCCGTCGCACCGGCGCCGACGCAACGGACCACTTCGGCGAGCTGTTCGCCGACGGCGTCCCGCCGATCCACCTCCCCTGGGACGGCCCGGCGGAGGCACCGGCCGAGGGGCCGGTCGGGGCCTACCACACCGTGTTCGATCCCGGGACGACCAGGGCGCTCGAGGCGAAGGCCCGCGCCCTGGGGGTGAGCCTGCCGGCCCTGGTCCTGGCCACCTACCTGCGGCTGCTGTGGCGCTCCAGCGGCCAGCACGACCTGACCGTGCGCGTGGCCCACGGCCGCCGGGAGATCCGGGTGCCCGACGCCGCCCGGCTGGTGGGCTCGTTCGCCGACAGCCTGCCCGTGCGCGTCCGCCTCGACCCGGCGGCCCCGTTCGGCGAGCTGGCCCGCGCCACGCACCACGAGCTGGCCCGGACCGGCGCACACGCGGCCGCGTCGTCCACCGCGCTGGCGTCGCTGCTCCAGCGGGGCACGGCCGGGCCGGTGGGGCTCACGCCGGCGGGCTTCAGCTTCCCGCTGCTCCCGGGCGAACCGCAGGTCGGCGAGCTGACCATGGGCGAGGTACGCGGCGCGTCCGCGTCCGGCTTCACCCGGCTGGGCCTGATCGCCTGGGTGTTCGGCGGTCAGCTGCACTGCTCGTGGAACCACACCCACAGCCACCTGCGCCCGGCGACCGTGCGGGATCTGGCCGACCATCACCGCCGCATCGTGCACGACGTGCTCGAACCGCCGACGCCCACGACGATGCTCGACCAGCTGCACGGGCGCGTCCTGGCCCGCTGCCGCCGGCATCCTGACCGCACCGCGATCGAGACGCTGACCTATGGCGACCTGGACCGGCAGTCGGCCGCGCTCGCCCCCAGGCTGCGGGGACAACGCGTCGCGGTCCTGGCCCCACCCGGTGGCGAGGCGGTGGTCGGTCTGCTCGCGGTGCTGCGCGCGGGAGCGGCCTACGTCCCCCTGGAGCCCACGTGGCCGGATCGGCGCATCCGCCAGGTGCTGGACCGGGCCGCTCCAGGCTCCCTGGTCACCACGCCGGCGCTCGCAGAGCGCGCTGGGCGACTCGCCCCGGAGCTGCCCGTCGCCCTGACCGACGGCACCGAGGCGGACGACGGCCCCCTGGAGCGGGGCGAGCTCGCCTACGTGATGTTCACCTCCGGCAGCACCGGCCGCCCCAAGGGCGTGATGGTCTCCCACCGGGCCGTGCTCGCGTTCCACGACTGGGTGGCCCGGGTGTTCGGCGTGACCGAGCACGACCGCTTCGTGCAGACGTCCTCGCTGGCCTTCGGCGGGTCGATCCGCCAGATCTGGTCGCCGCTGCAAGCGGGCGCCACCATCCACCCGGTACCGCGGGAGACGGTCCGCGACCCGGAGGCGCTCGTGCGCTTCATCCAGGACCACGGGATCACCATCTGGAACTCGGTACCGTCCCTGTGGACGCACCTGCTCGACGCGGCGGAGCAGGTCGGCGATGCGTTCGCGTCGGTGCGGTGGGTGCTGCTCGGTGGCGAGGTCGTACCCGCGGGACACGTGCGCCGCTGGCGCGAGCGGTACGGGGACCGCCCCCGGCTGGCCAACCTGTACGGCTCCACCGAGACCGTGGTCAACGCGACCTGGCACGAGGTCGTGCGCACGCCCGCCCCCGACGAGGTGCACACACCCATCGGCAGGATCCGGGCGGGCCAGGAGGTCGTCGTGCTCGACGAGGTCGATGGCGTCGGCGAACTCGCGGTCGGCGGACTGGTGGCGGATGGCTACCTGGGCGAGCCCGAGCTGACGGACGAGGCGTTCGTGGAGCATCCGTCCGCCGGCCGGGTCTACCGCACGGGCGACCTGGTACGCCGCAACGCCGACGGCGACCTGGTCTACCTCGGCCGCAGCGACAGCCAGGTGCAGATCTGGGGCAACCGCGTCGAGCTGGGAGAGGTCGAGGCCACCCTGTGCAACCACGAGCACGTGACCGACGCGGTGGTCGTGGAGCAGGACGGCCGGCTACACGCCACGGTGCAGTCACGTGGCGCGGAGGCGCCGCAGCTCCGGGCCTGGCTCGGGGATCGGCTGCCGTCGTGGATGGTCCCCCACCGGCTGACCGTGACGGCCGAGCTGCCGCGGACGGCCGTGGGCAAGGCCGACCGGCTGACGCTACGACATCGCGCTGCGCGATCCACCCCAGAGGCCGGCGGCCCCCTGCGGCGCGCGGTCGCCGCGGCGTGGGAGGACGTGCTGCAGCTCGAGCATCCCACCGGCCCGGACGACGACTTCTTCGCTCTCGGCGGGGACTCCCTGCCGGCCCTGGTCGTGCTGGAGAAGCTGCGCGAGCGCATCTCCCCGGTACCCCGGCCCATGGTGCTGTACCGCCACCGACGCCTGGCCGACCTGGTGCAGGCCCTGCGAGACGCTGGCGCCACGCCGCTCGCCCCGGATCAGCCACCAACCCCACCGGACACGGACCGATGCGAGGGCCCCGCCGCCCCTGCGGGAGAGCTGCCCCTGTCCCCGGTCCAGCGGGGGTTCTGGCTGGCTCATCAGCTGCGGCCGGAGACCCCGCCGACCTGGTGCGCGTCCATGCCGCTTCGCGGGCCACTCGACGTGCGGGCGTTCGAGCGCGCGCTCGCATGGCTGGTCGTGCGTCACCCACTGCTGCGTACGGTCTACGGCGAGTCCTTCGCCGGCCCGATCCAGCGGGTGACCGAGGCGATGCCCGTGCGCCCGCAGTACGACCAGCTCGAGGACCTGCCCACCGACGTGCGCGAACGCGCGCTGGAGTCCCGCTGGACCGAGGAGGCGGCCGCCCGCTTCGACCTCGGCCGGGGGCCCCTGTTCCGGGTACGGCTGTGCCGCATCGGCCCGGACGAGCACCGGCTGATGCTCGCAGCCCATCACATCGTCGCCGACGCCTGGAGCGCCTGGCTGCTCGCCGGCGAGATGATCGCCGCCCACGACGCGATGGCCGCTGGCGACCCGCCGGCGTTGCCCTCGCCCGCCGGTTCGTTCTTCGACGAGGTGACGCGGACCGGCACGGAGGATCCCTGGTGGTCCAGCTACCTCGAGGACTGTCGTCAACAACCAGCGCCTCCCCGGAGCCGCACGGTGGAGCGGGAGCTGGGCCTGGACGCCCGCACGTGGGAGCGGATCGAGCGCCGTGCAAGATCCCTGGCGGTGTCGCCGTTCCTGGCCGTACTGAGCGCGCTGTTCGAGGCGCTGCACGAGGTCGTGGGCGACGACGTGGTCGTGGCCACGGCCCTGTCCGGCCGTGACGGCCGCGAGGAGCACATCGGCAACGTGGTGGGCCCCTATGCCACCGCGCTGCCCGTGCGGGTGGCCGGCGAGCCCACGCCGCAGCGGGTCGCCGCCTCGTTCGGCGAGGCCTGCGCCCACGCGGACGCGTCCCCTGCCAGCGTGGTGGCAGGCGCCGACGCACGCGTCCTGGGTCGATTCTTCCTGTCGTGGCTCGACCCCGCCTCGGCGCCGGTCGCCGGGGGCGGCTCGCTGCGCGTGGACTGGGCCGCCGGGCGCTACCGCTTCGCCACCCAGGCCACGGACACCGAGGTGATGGTGGGCGCCCTGGCCGGGGACGGACTCCAGCTCAACGTGCACGGCGGTCCGCTGGTGGATCAGGTGCTGCCACGGCTGCGCGGCCGCCTGGAACGGCTCGCCGTGCCCGACGCCGCGCTAGTGGTCTACGCCCCGGACGACGTCCCCTTGCCCGTGGACCGTCCCCTGGTGATCGAACGGATCGAGGCCGCAAGCGGCACGTCCGACCTCGTCCTGCTGCCACTACACGCCAGCGAGCTGGCCGCGTGCACCGACCTGGACGATCGGGTTCGCGAGGCCATCGCCTGCACGGACGCTCGCGTGGTGGGCCTGGCGGGCATGCTGCCCACCCTCACCGGGCTCGGCACCCGATCCCTGGCCGGGCCCCAGCAGCTGCTGACCACCGGCCACGCGGCCACGGTGGTCGCGATGGTGCACACGCTGGAGCTGGCGCTGCGCCGGACCGGGGCGCGCTGGACGGACCTGGTCGTGGGGGCACTGGGCTACGGCTCCATCGGACGCGCCGTGGTGGCCCTGGCCCGACACAGGCTCGGCGAGCCGGGGGGCCTGCTGATCTGCGATCCCGGCCACCCGGAGTCGGTGAGCGACCTGGGCGACGCCGACTGGATCCTCGGGGCCACCTCAGGCGGACGCACCCTCGACGTGCACCAGCTGGCCCCCGGGACCGTCGTGATCGACGACTCCTTCCCCCGGGCATTCGACGACCGCGCCGCGATCCAGCGCATGGCCACGGCCATGGACGTGCTGCTCGTCGGCGGCGGCATGCTGGACGCCGGAGGCTTGCGCCGCACGTCACCGTTCCCCGGCGCCGACGAATTGAGGGACCGCTTCGGCGCGCTGTGGCTGCCCGGCTGCCACGCCGAGACCCTGCTGGTGGCCGCCGACCCCTCCGTCGGCCCCACCCGCGGAGCGGTGGACGTGTCACGGGCGGCCGCCATGTGGCATTCGGCCCGGGAGTCCGGGTTCACGGCCGCGCCCCTGCACCTGGGCGGCTGGCTGGTGCCGGACGAGCTGGTCGACCGGCTGGGGGTACACATGCGAGGATCATCCTCACGGAGGGAACCATCATGACCTGGCACATCCTGCTCATCACGGTCCTGGCCATCGGCGTCGGCCTCGGCGGTTGCGTCGGACACCTTTCGATCGAGGCGGACGACGACACGGTGGCGGACGACGACTCCAGCGACGACGACGACGACGACGACGACACCGGCGACGACGACACAGGCGACGACGACACAGGCGACGACGACACCGGCGACGACGACACCAGCTCCGATGACGACGACGACTGCCCCTGGGACGGCAGTTATTCTGGTGCCACGATCCTGTACTTCCCCTACTGGGACGAGGAATGCGCGACCGAGGCCACGATCGAGGCCTGCGACGTCGACGGCTTGATCGACTGCAGCCAGGGCTGGGACTCCTACCAGATGATCTTCTTCGGTTCGGTCGAGCCGTCCGGCGAGGCTGCCGGCTGGGTCATCGGCGACGTCGGTGACATGGGCGACGTGGACACCGAGTGGAGTGGAGAGGTCGCGCCCGACGGTCTCTCAGGCTGGTTCCACCAGGACCTGCCGTGGGAGAGCGTGGAGGGCGAGTTCCGGCTGGGGCTGCTCTAGACGCTCCCGCCTCGATCCCGCCCACCGAGCAGGCGCGACGCCACGTCACTGGCCGCTGCGCCCGCGCGTCCTGCCGCGGGCGACCGTGTCGCGTAGCAGTACACGCACCCGCGGGGGCAGGTGTCGTACGCGCCGATGTCCACCGACGCGTGGCAACCACACCCCGGGCGGGAAGGGCGACGCGGGAGCCGGACCTCGCGCTGCAGCAGCCTGCCCAGCCGCGCGGGATCCACGCACCGGGCCTGCGCCAGACCGGCGTCGAGCCCCTGGGCCTGGCAGCACGACGACAGGGTCAGGCCATGGCCGGCCACGCACTCCTTCATGGCCCGCAACAGCTCCGTGTCCCGGTCGGCGTCCGCCTCCAGCAACCCGGCCCCGGCATGCTGCGCCGCGGGCAGCAGGTTGCGCTCGGTCTTGCGATACAGGTCGACGAAGCTCGTGACGCACTCGTCGGCCACGCCCGCCAGCTGGGCTGCCAGCCTCTCCACCTGCTGCACGTGCCACTGCGGCGGTGTCACCGAGGTCAGCACGATCGGATCGTAGCGCCACACCACGGCCGCGGGACCGAACGCCGACCTTATCCCGCGCAGGGCCTCGACCAGGGCCGCCGGATCCGGCGCGCCCGGCTCCATCCAGGCCGGGTAGGCGTTGACCGTGACCAGCATCACGAACGGGTAGTCCCGCGCGACCAGGCCCTCCAGCTCGTCGAGCAGGGGGCGCGGGTCACGCGTCCACATCACCAGCGCGAGCACGGCCGCCGGCCGCAGATCCACCTCGCGCAACGCACCGGAGAACGGCTGCCGCACCTCGCACCGGCCCTCGGCCAGGCGGGCGAGCAGCCAGCGGCCGTGGTAGGCGGGGATGTCCGTGCGCCGGCTGGCCGAGATCACCTGCGGCGACGATGGCAGGTCCAGGGTCTGCTGCACACCGACAGCCTACCACCGCAGCCCGCTGGCAGACGCGCCGGGGGGGGCGTAGAATTGGATCGATCTTTTCACCAATTCACGGACGAGAGCTGGATGGAGATCAACCGAATCAAGCGCAAGGGCCTGGCCGACGTCATCGGCGACCAGCTGCGAGAGGGCATCCTCAAGGGCGAGCTGTCCCCCGGGGATCGCCTGCCCCCGGAGCGCGAGCTCGCCAGCCGCTTCGGCACCAACCGCAACACGCTGCGCGAGGCGATCCGCGCCCTCGAGGCCCAGGGGCTCGTGCGAGCCAGGCAGGGCGACGGCGTGCGGGTGCTCGACTTCCGCGAGAGCGGCGCCTTCGACCTGCTGCCCCAGATGGTCCGGCTCGCCGACGGACAGCAGCGCCAGGCCCTGTTCGACGACCTGCTGCGGGTGCGCCGCACCATCTCCGAGGAGGCCGTGGTGATGGCCGCGGAGCGACGCAACGACGAGCAGGTCGCCCGCCTGCGGGAGCTGATCGCCGAGCAGCGGGGGCACGACGGCGACCTGCTGTCGCTGGTGACCACCGACGTGCTCATCTATCGGGCGCTCGTGGAGACCTCGGCGTCGCTGGTGGCCACGCTGCTGTTCAACACCATGGAACGGGTGGTGCACGAGTTCGTGCTGTCGTTCCCGCAGATCATCTGGTTCGCCCCCGACTACCTCGACCGCATGAGCGAGGTCGTGGACGCCATCGAGGACGGAGACGCCGAGCGCGCCAGGGCCGTGTTCGGCAATCACCTGCGCAACAGCGACAAGGAGCTGCTGCGCCGCATCGGAACGGGGTAGATCATGGAGCAGGTGCGGCTGGAGGCGGGCAGGATCCTGTTCACCGAGGGCGACGAGGGCGAGCTGCTGTACGTGGTGTCCAACGGAGAGCTGGCCGTGACCAAGGAGGTCGACGGCGTCGAGCGGGAGCTCGTCGTGCTGCCCGCGGGCGCGTTCGTGGGTGAGCTGTCCATGCTCAACGGCGAACCCCGCAGCGCCACGGTCAAGGCCCGCACCGACTGCGTGCTGCGGGTGTACGACCGCAACAGCTTCGAGTCGCTGCTGCGCAACAACCCCTCCGTGGCGACCCGGCTGGTGTACGAGCTCGCCGAACGGCTGCAACGCTCCAACACCATGCTCGCCGAGCTGCGCAGCAAGCTGGAGTCCGACTCCTGAGGCCCCATCTTCTGCTCGCCCTGCCGGTGCTGACCTGCCTGTCGGGCTGCGGCGACGTCCGCCTGGACCCGCTGCGGTCCGCGTCGCTGGACAGCCTGCAGCGGCTCGACATGGGCCACCTCGACGACGTGCGCGCGCTGATGCACGGACACGCCCCGGGCGAGCTCGCTGACGTGTACGTCAAGGCCACCTTCCCGGTGCACCGCCGCGGCGTGAGGTACGAGTGCATGTGGGTGCAGGTGGTGCACTGGCGCGACGAGGCGCTCGAAGGGATCCTGGTCAATGCCCCGGCCCGGCGCGGCGACCTGCAGGCCGGATCGTACGTGCGGCTCGAGCGCGACCGCATCGTGGACTACCGTGTGCGCATGCCGGACGGCTCGATCCGGGGCAACGCGCTGCAGTCGCTGCTCGACGGGGAGCTGGGGCTGGTGCCGGTGACGTTCCGCCCCCAGGCGGCAACACCGAACACGCCGCTTGTCCCTGCCCCGGGTCCGCCGTAATATCCCGCTCCTCCCGGCCTGGCCGGGACAGGAGGCCGCGCGGTGAAGTTCCAGGAGAGCCCGCTCAAGGACGCCTACCGCCTCGCGCTGTGGTACGGGATCCGTCCCGCCCTGCGCGGACTGCCGCCGGGCCACGAGTTCGAGGTGTTCCGGGCCATCGGCCGCCAGGTGGGGCGCGTGCCCGGCGGTACGCGCGACAAGGTGGACGCCAACCTCGGCCGCGTGTTCGATCCCGGTCCGGACTTCGACGACCTGCGGGAGCGCGTCTTCGAGGAGCACTTCTGCACCCAGTACGTCAGCTTCACGTTCCCCCGCATCGGGCCGCGCACCATGGATCACTACATCCGCATGCACGGCGTGGAGCACCTCGACGCCGCGGCCGCACAGGGACGGGGTGTGGTGCTGGCCCACCCGCACATGGGCTGCGCGCAGCTACCCCACTTCGCCCTGGCGAATCACGGCTACCGCATGATGCAGATCGGAGGAGGCGGCAAGAACCTGCAGTTCTCCCGCCTCGGGCAGCGCGTGGCCGACACCCGGGTCGCCCTCGAGCAGCTCATCCCGGCCACCCTGGTGGACGGCCAGGGCTTCATCCGCCCGGTGCTGCGACACCTGTCCGAAGGGGGTGTACTGCTCACCGCGGTGGACGGTACCGGCAGCGGTGACGAGATCGGCCGCCGAGTGGAGCGCAGCGTCCTGGGCCAGCGGTTCCGCACACCCGTGGGCCCGGTCTACCTCGCGAAGCGCTCCGGCGCCGCGCTGCTGCCACTGCTGGTGGTACGGAGGGAGGATGGCCCCGGCTTCGACGGCTTCATCGAGCCGGCGATCCCGATCCCGGACCGACCGGTCAAGAAGGTGCTCGACTGGGGCGCCGACCTGATGGCGCTGATGCTGGACGACTGGCTGCGGCGCTACCCCGGCGAGTGGGACTTCTGGGACGAGTTCCACCCCGGACCCGGTGGCCTGCTGATCGAGTAGCGAACCGCCGGCTTCCCCTTCCTGGTCCCCTTCGCCCTTCCCCCCCCGGGGGTCGAGCCCCTATGATGTGATTCCGCCATGATGGGGACCGACATGCAGGGCGCCGTACCGCAGCACCAGGCCCGTTTCGGGCCCTACTTGATCCTGCGCAAGCTCGGCGAGGGCGCGATGGCGAAGGTCTACCTCGCCCGCCGCGTCGATGACCGCGGAGCGCACGACGACATCGCGCTGAAGGTGCTCCGCCGGGAGTACGCAGGCAAGCCCGAGATCCTGAGCCTGCTGCGCCGCGAGGCCGTGATCGGCGGGCGTATGCGCCACCCCCACGTGATCGCCACCCTGGAGTTCGGCGAGATCGACGGCCTGCCGTACCTGGTCATGGAGTACGTGCAGGGGGTCACCGTGGCCGACCTGCTGGAGATGGTCGAGGGCCAGGGACGGGGCCTGCCGCCGGAGCTGGTCGCCTCCCTGATGATCCAGGTCTGCGACGGTCTGGGCTATGCCCACGCCCTGAGGGACGACGGAGGTCAGCACCTCGGCGTGGTCCACCGGGACCTCAAGCCGGGCAACGTGCTGGTCTCCCTCAGCGGCGTGGCCAAGGTGATGGACTTCGGCGTGGCCAAGATCAAGATGTACGGTGGCGAGATCACCACCGTGCACCGCACCACCCGGGGCACCCCGGCCTACATGAGCCCCGAGCAGGCCCGCGGCGACCACCTCACCCACCACTCCGACATCTTCACGGCCGGCCTGTTGATGTACGAGGCCCTCACGGGCCGCAAGCCGTTCACCGCCGAGAACTTCAACGAGCTGCTGAAGAAGGTGCGCTCGGGCGAGCTGGCCTACCAGGCCGACGAGCTCGAGGCGATCGCGCCGGGCATGGGCCGCGTCTTCCGACGGGCCACCGCGCCAGTGCCGCTCAAGCGATACCCGGACGCCCGGTGGATGAAGGAGGACATCGAGCAGCTCTACCCGGCCGACACCCCGATCCCGCCGCCGTCCATGGACGAGAGCGACCCGGACATCCAGGTCGACCGGGACTTCGAGGTCGCGCCCGGCGTGGTCCCCCCGCCGCCCCTGGACGTGCAGGACGACACGCAGCCCTCGATACTGTCCGCGGAGGACACCCAGTTCGAGCCCGCGCCCCTGAACGATGCTCCGCCGGACATGGGGGACGACGACGAGGAGACCCTGGAGTCCCCGTCGCAGCCGTCGGCCCAATCCGCCCCCCCTCGCGCCATCTCCCTGCCCCGGATGGGCGGCGGCGACGACGACGACACCACGAAGTACCACGTGGTCGGCGCCTCGAAGCCGTCCACGGCCGCACCGACCGGGCGCAAGCACGTGCCATCGAGCCGCGTGCCCACGCCCCACGACCAGGTCGAGAACAAGGACGAGACGCAGTACTACACCCTCGGCGTGGGCCCCTCGCCGGACGAAGAACCCACCCACGTCAGCAAGCGTCCGAAGCTGCCCCCCGAGCCCGCGGAACCGGCCGAGGAGAAGAGCGGGACCGAGTACTACACCCTCGGCGCACCCGATCCGTCCGCACGAACCCCTGCGGTGAAGGACATCACGGCGCCCAGCATGCAGGCGTCGGGAGCTGGCGAGGACGAGGTGTACTACACCCTCGACGGAGCCGACCCGGACGCGATCGAGACCCAGGACGTGGCGCCGCCTCCCCGTCTGCTCAGCCCGGACGAGGAGGACGACGCCGAGGACGACGAGGAGATCGACCTCGACACCGACACCGCCGCGGAGATCGACCTGATGGACCCGGACGACATCGGTGTGATCGGCGACATCGATCTCGAGACGCTGCCGGAACTCGACCTCGACGACGAGACCATCCCCGAGGTGGATCTCGGCCCACCCGTGTTCCTCGAGCTCAAGCCCAAGCCGGACCCGACCGTGCCCGTGTCGACCGACACCCTGGTGCACCTCACCCAGTTCCTCATCGAGATCGACAACTGATCCCGGACCCGCCCTTGCGACTCCGATCCGTCGCGCGCCTGCTGCTGCTGGCCGCGTGGTGCGCCCTCGTTGCGGTCGCCGGCTGCGGACCTTCACCGGCCGAGGCCCTGCACGAGGCCGACGTCGCCCTGGCCGCGGGTGACGACGAGGCGGCCCAGGCCGCGTTCCGCCAGGGTCTCGAGCGCCACCCCGAGGACGTTGCACTGCTGCTGATGGCCGCGACCTTCTACCTGCGCGAGCACGCCGACGAGCACGACAAGCCCCGCCTGGCCCTGCACTACGCCCGCCGCGCCGACCGCGCCGACGACCAGCAGCGGCCCGACGTCGACGCCGCGGTGGTACGCGCTCTGCGCGCCATGGGCCAGCGCGAGGAAGCGGACACCGCCCTGGCCGACGCGCTCACCGTGCACCCCGACGACCCCACCCTGCTGGCCCTGCAGCGGACAGAGCCCCCCTCCGAAGGGGCCCTTGCCCTGCCCGGGTCTTTGGACTAGATTCGCGCTTCCCGCATGCGCGGGCTATCTCAGACTACCGGAGGAACGACGATGCGAACCCTGTGTTGTGTACTGCTGATCGGCCTGGCGGGCCTCGTGGCCGCCTGCAACACCGCCACCACGGACGAGATCGTGGACAACAGCCCGATCGCGGCCACGTACGAGGGCGGGACGATCACGCAGGCCGAAGTGGAGGCCTTCCTGTCGGCCATCCCCGAGCGGCAGCGGACCCGGTTCAAGACCCCGGACGGGCGCAAGGACATGGTGGAGCGGCTGGCCCTGAACAAGGCCCTGACCGTGGACGCCGAGACGGCCGGCATGGGTCAGACCCCCATCGATCAGATCGCCATGCAGCAGGCGTCGGAGATGTACCTGATCAACCGCTTCGTCACCGACCTGCGGGAGAACTCCAAGACCGACGAGGCCCTGCGCGCGTACTACGACGAGAACATCGACGAGTACCAGAAGGAGCAGGTGCACGCCCGCCACATCCTGCTGAAGGAAGAAGCCGACGCCCGCGCCGCCAGGAAGCGCCTCGATGGCGGCGAGGACTTCGAGGCCGTGGCCAAGGACGTCAGCGAGGATCGCGCCAGCAAGGTCAAGGGTGGCGACCTCGGCTGGTTCGGTCGAGGCCGCATGGCCCCGGAGTTCGAGGAGGCGGCGTTCAACGGCGAGGAGGGCGCCATCCTCGGCCCGATCAAGACCCGCTTCGGCTACCACATCATCCGTGTCGAGGGGATGCGCGCCGAGATCCCGTTCGAGGACGTGCGGCCCCGCATCGAGCGCCGCCTCGAACGCGACGCCGTGACCAACTACATGGATGAGAAGAAGGCCACCCTGGCCGTGTCCCTGGACGAGGACGTGGTCTCCGGCATCGATCCGGACGGCCTGTAGCGGTCTTCCAGGAAAGTCGCCTCAACGCGAGCTGGGGACCGGGCAGACTCGCCACCCTCCGCGTTCGTCACGGAATGGCGTGACGTACTCCACAGGTGCTCAGGCCGGGAGTACGGGCCGGGGAGGCGGAGGAGCGGGGGCTGTCGTGGCTGCGGGGTGACTTCAGGCGCCTCGTCGTCCTCGCCTGACGGATTCTATGGCGTACGTGCCCAGGGAGTCGGGCCGTGCCAGGGCGCTACGTCGGCGGCGTGGAAATCGGCTTCTTCGACCTCGAAGTGGCGTGGACCCGCGGGAGTTCCTGGGGCAATCCCACCGGCAGACCAGCGAACACGCCCTGCGGGGCCATCCGTCATCCGAGAACAACGAGGCGAGTAGGTTCGTGGCTTGGGGGGTGGCTGAGCGGTCGGAACCAAGGTTCTCGCGCCGAGTGCATTCAACCCGGGGTGTCTTCGGACGACGGATGGCCCCGCAGGGGCTGCATGGTTGGCAACAGGGAGACAGCCACCTGCTCCACTTCGCTCATCGACGATATCCGGACAGGGCGAGCCAGATCGGTTGCCACTTCAGCGCGCCCTCGCAACGCCCAGCTCCCCAAGCCTGGACGACATCGAATCCGTCGGCCGGAGACGCCCCGGGGAGCCGGGATCCGAATGACCCAGGCAACGATATCCCTGAACCACCCCGGAGACGTAGAGCGAAGCGAAGGAAAACGGACTGATGCCGAAGAGGGTCAGGCTCTCGATCGGTCCGGAACTTCTCCGAGCATTGCCAGCTCACTCGTAGTTCGTCTGGATCCCGACGAGCACCTCGAAGCTCACGCCGGCGAACTGCGCCTCGCCCGTGAACCCGAGGATCGGCCCCACCGCGCCCTTCACGAACAGGGTGCTCTTGTAGCTGATGTCGTACTCCAGGCCCAGGTTCGCCAGGATCGGCCACTCCACCCACCACCCGAAGCGGCTGAGCAGGAACCACACCGCGACCGGGTTCTCGAATCCCAGCACGAACGACCAGTTGCCCTTCAGATCGATGGACGCGGCCACCCCCAGGTTGACCACGGGTGCGATCCGCATGTCGAGGCTGGAGCTGCGGCCCCAGCGCAGGTTCTCGTAGAACCCGCGACTGCCACCGTAGAAACCGACGAACACGCCCGGCTCGAAGCGGAACGAGATCACCGAGCGGCCGACGATGCCCAGCAACTTGCGGCTGGAGATGCCGGCGTGCACCGTGAACGGCCACACCAGGGCACCGATCTGCAGGCCGGTGGTCCGCTTGCCGTTGGCGGCGAAATCCCACTGGTAGCCCACGGAGGGGAAGCCCAGGTAGAACTCGTGGGCCTTCTCGCCCGGGTTCAGCTGCTCGCCGCCGATGAACGTGGTCCCGCTCGCCCGGGCGGGCACGAGCATCAACAGGGCGATGGCGGGGAGGATCAGGCGAAGGTGGCTCGGCAAGGCACGTCTCTCCGGTTACAGGAGGGCATGGTAGTGCAACGTCGGACGGCAGGCAAAGCGACCGGTCCGGTGCCGAACCTCTCTTGGCGTCCCCTTGTCAGTTCACGTCCGCGGTCCCGGGTCGCAGCGGCAGCCGCTCCAGGTCGTCACGGTCCCCGCGCGACGACGCGCCGTGGCCACCTACGGCGATCCCGGACCCGGGCCTGACGCCGAGGTTGCGCAGGGTCAGCACGAGCCGCCGGTTGACGTCGCCGGTGCCGTCGTAGAACAGGCTGACGATGGGCGCTCCCATCTCCTCCTGTACCTGCTGCAGCACGCTGGAGGTCAGCGCGCCGGGCATGCAGGTGAAGGGCGCTGCGTTGACCACCATGGCCGCGCCGTCCTGCAGGTAGCGGATGGCCCGGCCGATGGTCACCAGCGTCTCGCCCTCGAAGGCCACCGGGATGTGGCGGGCGCCCTCCTCGATCACGTCCCGGATCGGGGGTTCGTTCTCGCCGCGCAGCACGGGCTCACAGGCGCTGTAGATGCGCCTCTCGGCCCGCTCCAGGATCCGATTGCGCACGTGCGCGCGAGCCCAGCCGAAGCCATCCCGGGCCAGGCGGGTGCGCCGGATCTCCAGCGCCTGGATGTACAGGATCCACTCGCCGATCGTGGACAGCCAGGCCTCGCCGCCGGCCCCCTCGATGGCGCCGATGACGTCCTGGTTGCAGAACGTGTTGGAGCGCACATAGATCTCGCCCACGATGCCGACGAGGGGCCGTCGTGGCACGTCGTGCAGCGGCACGGCCGAGAGCCGTCGAACAGCCCGACGCAGGCTGGGCATGAAGTCGCGACGCTGAACCAGGGCGCGTCCGATGTCCGCGACCGCGTCGTCGATCACCTCCTCCACGCGGTCCGGCTCCAGTGCGTAGGGCCGCACCCGGCACAGCATGCGGGTCAGCACGTCGTTGAGCAGCACCGCGTCGAACAGCCTCAGCTGCAGACGCATGCCCACCCCCGCGTAGGTGTCCTTGGACCCGGGCGAGATGATGATCAGCTCGTCCATGCCCACGCGGTCCAGGGCCAGCCGCTGCAGCATGTTGTACTGCCCGAAGCGGCACGGCCCACGTGCGGTGGGCATGAAGATGGCGTGGTTGCACGGATCGTCCCCCGCCGCGTCGACCGCATCCAGCAGCGCACCGAGGGTGGCGGGCGCCGGTAGACACTCGGTGCCCCGGCACAGGGCCTTGCCTCGCTCGAACGAGGCCTCGGTCTCGGCGGGCAGCCCGCGGGCGTCGATGCCGAAGCCACGGAAAGCCGCGGACAGCATCTGTGGCCCGAACAGGCTCATGGGCGGCAGCCACAGCGTGCGGTCGCCGAGCTGCTCCATGGCCACGGCAGGCGGATCGATCGGCTCCGGAACCGGGGCCGCCGGACGGTCCTGCGACAGCACGTCGAGGAACGCCTCGATGCGGGTCAGGTAGCCGCCGTCCGAGCCGTGCTCGTCCAGCTCCAGCACCAGGTAGGGCTGCTCGCCCATCACCTCCTCAAGGTAGGTCAGCACGAACGAGTCCGGGCCACAGCTGAAGTTGGTGAACATCACGCCGTGCAGCTGATCGTTGTCCCGCACATAGCGCGCGGCCTCGAGGATGCGGCGCCCGGACCACCAGAACATGTTGCGCATGCCCGGCCCCAGGGTGTCGGCGGGCAGCGGTAGGGTGTCCATCGGGATCACGGTCCAGCCCGACTCGGCCATCTTGCGCGGCAGGGCCACGTTGGCGCCCTCGTCGTGCAGGTTGTAGCCCCGGCCCAACAGCACGATCGCCTCGCCGCCGTCCTGCTGCACCTGCTGCAGGGCACGCTCGCCGATCTCGGCACACTCCTCGCGGAATGCCGCCAGCGCCTCGTAGCCGGCGCGCCATGCATCGCGCACCTGGTCGCGGTCGACCCCCAGCGCCGGCCCCAGCACCTCGTGCAGCAGCTGCACGATCAGGCGCTCCGAGTAGGACATGTCCACGGCGGGCGCGAGCAGGCGGGAGGCGTCGATGCCCACCCCGGCGCAGGCCGAGCGCACGGTGGCCGCCTGGGCGATGTTCAGCGGGCACAGGTGCGCGGCCGTGGCCACGTCGGGATCGAAGTCCTCGGCCACCACGAACGGCAGCAGCACCCAGTCCACCTGCGGATCGGTCAGCAACGCGACCGCGTGGCCGTGAGCCAGCTTCATCGGGTAGCAGAAGTCGCTGCCCGACAGCTTCACCCCGGACGCGCCGATCTCGGCGTCCGTGGGCGGACCGAGCCGAGCGCGGAAGCCCAGCGATTCGACGAAGGCGCGCCACAGCGGGAACAGGTCGTACGTGCCCAGGGCGCGGGGGATGCCGATCACCGGAGCGCCGGCCGGCACCGCGGGTGTGCGCCGCTTGCGCCAGGCGCGGGCCCGCTGCTCCATCGGCTTCATGCCGCCGGGCCGCCGCACCCGCATCTCCTCGGGATCACGACCGCACAGGTACCCCCACGAGGGGTGCCCGCCGTCCCCCTCGATGGTGGCGGTCGTGATGGTGCAGACGTTGTTGCACAGCTCGCAGGTGGACCGCTCCAGTGAGATCGCCCGGTTGGCCAGGTCCAGGCCCCGGAAGGTCGACGAACCCGCCCCGCGGGTGGCGTCCAGCCCCAGCAGGGCGGCGCCGTAGGCGCCCATCTGGTGGCACAGCGGGGAGACCACGACCTCCACGCCCAGCAGCTTCTCGAACGCCGCCACCAGGCCCCGGTTGCGCGCGGTCGCGCCCTGGAAGGAGATGCGCGACTCCGAACGGCGCCGGTTGCCCACCACGCGGTTGAGATAGTTCTGGACCACGGAGTACAGCACCGCGGCCATCACCTCCTCGCGGGCGTAGCCCTGGCGCAGCAGCCGGTGCACGTCCTGCTCCATGAACACCGTGCAGCGGTCCGAGGTCACCGGCGGCGCGATGCCCTCGGTGACCGCGCCCACGGTCTGCACGGGGAAGCCCAGCTTGATCGCCTGCTCCTCCACGAACGAGCCCGTGCCGGCCGCGCACACGTAGTTCATGTTCACGTCCCGCAGGAACCCGCCCCGCACGTCCATGAACTTGGCGTCCTGGCCACCGATCTCGAAGATGGTCTCCACCTCGGGATCCACGGCCTGCGCGCCGCGCACGTGCGCGCTGATCTCGTTGACCACGTGGTCGGCGCCGATCACGTGGCCGACCAGCTTGCGGCCCGACCCGGTGGTGGCGCAGGCCACGACCCGCCACGCGACGCCGACGGCGTCCTGGATCTGTGCCAGCGTGGTCAGCAGCCGCTGGGTCGCGCCGATCGGATCACCGGTGGTGCGCGTGTACAGGTCGAGCACCACCTCGCCGTCGGGCCGCACCAGCACCGCCTTGGTGCTGGTCGAGCCGATGTCGATGCCCATGGCGACGTCCAGCTCGCCGGCTGGCAGGGGCTCGTGCCGACGCACCTCCACCCCCTGGTCGTCCACGTACTCGTCACGCACGGCCATCGACGGGTAGCTGGACCGCTGCAGGAGCAGCGGCGGCCGCGCGTGCGCGTCCCCCCGGCCGGGCTGCTGCTCGCGCAGACTCGTCCAGTCCGTGGCCTCCACCATCTCGTCCGCGGCGATGCTCGCCGCGCCGGTGCAGGGCAGCAGGTAGGCGTCGGGCAGGCTACGGAAGTCGTCACCCACCCGGTCGGCCAGCCAGCGCAACACCTCGGGATTGCGGGAGACGCCGCCGATCATCAACGTGGGCCCGGTCAGTGTCCGGCCGGCGCCCAGGGTCTGCAGGATCGTGCCCACCAGCCCGCGGCACAGACCCGACCACATCGCGTCCGGGCCGTAGCCCTCCTGCTGCCGGTGGATCAGGTCGGACTTGGCGAACACCGCGCAGCGGGTGGCGATGGTGGGCGGTTCGGCCACGCCCTGGAACTGCTCGATGGACGCCAGGTCCAGCCCCAGTCGCCGGGCCTGCTCGTCGAGGAACGACCCGGTCCCCGCGGCACACAGGGAATTGGAGGAGTACTCCATCAGCTGGCCGCCGTCGTCGATGGTGATGCGCGCCAGCGAGCCTCCGCCCACGTCCAGGATGTGGCGCACGCCGATGCCCCGGTCCCCCACCCCACGGACGGCGGCCCGGATCGGATCCACGTGGAGCCCGACCCCCTGGTCGGTCAACACGCTGGCCAGCGGCCCGGTGACCCCGATCGGCAGCGTGGTCGGCACCTGCGCCTCGGCGAGGATCGCCCGCAGGGTCGTCACCGGCCGGCCGCGGTGCTCGCGCGCGTCACAAACGCTGCCCCCGTCGGGACGGAGCCAGACCACCTTGACGTACAGCGATCCCACGTCGACGCCGAGGGCACCGACCACCGAGTCCGCGCGCATTCCGAACAAAGCGTTGCCACCCAGGTCGTTCATCGGGAGGTCCCTCCGGAAGAAGACTAGACTGACGTGTCAGTCTAGTTTGCGGATGGTAGCTCGCCCCGCGCGCGTGTCAAGAACAGAAAGGTGACGATTTCGCCAGGCGGGCACGTCTCAACCCTGGTCGCCGTTCGTCGTGGGCAGCGACAATGCGCCCCACCGGAGCTAGGATCGAACCGTGAACCGTACCCGCCCCCCCCTGCTGCTGTTGCTCCTGTGCGCGGCCATCCTGCCGATCCGGCCGGGCACGGCCCGCAACTGGGGCTCCGTGGACTTCGAGCTCGCCAGCGAGGGCATGGACGCCGCGGCACGCGTGCAGGAGATGATCGGCTTCGCCCGGACGTACCAGCGCCTGCGCGACGGCGACGTGCTGGCGTCGGACGAGCGCTACGAGGTGTTCGATGACCTGGTCGACGGCGAGCGGGCGTTCCGCGTCGAGATCGAGCGCTACGACGACGAGGCCGAGACCACGGTCAGTCACGTGTTGTTCCTCGACGGCTTCACCCTGCGGCCGCTGACCGCGCGGGTCCAGCGGCCCGGCCGCCGCGTATGGCAGGAGACCGCGTACGGCCGCGACGAGGCCGTGGTCACCCTCGACGGCGCGGCCGGCGACACGCTGGACATCGCCAACGACACGGTCGAGTTCCAGTCGTTGCAGCTGCTGTTCCTGAAGTTCCTCGACGACCCGGACCGGATGAAGTTCTCGTTCCTGTTCGGGGACTCGCTGTACCACTTCCACGCGGTGCTCAAGGAGCAAGAGACCGTGATCCTCGGGTCGCGCAGCTACGACACGATGCACGTGGTGTGCCGCATGCGCGGCACCTGGTACCACCTCGCGCCCGCGCTGCACTTCTGGATCGAGACCCAGCCCCCCTACCGTCTGATCCGCTTCCAGTCACGGCGCGAGGTCGTCGAACTGGTCGAGTGACGCCCCGCCTTGTCCGCCCCCCGAGCAGGGCATAGGCTGAGAGCACCGAGTCAGGGGAGTGTTCGATGTCGGCCCTACTGCTGGTGATCCTCGCGATGGTCCTGTTCTCCGTGGGCTACCTGCTGTACGGCGGATTCCTGGCCCGCAAGCTCGGCATCGACGACTCCCGGCAGACCCCGGCCCACACCCACGCTGACGGCGTGGACTACGTGCCGGCGAAGCCCGCGGTCCTGGTCGGCCACCACTTCGCCTCGATCGCGGGAGCTGCCCCGATCATCGGACCAGTGACCGCGGCCGTGTTCGGCTGGTTGCCGGTGTACATCTGGATCGTGCTCGGCGGCATCTTCCTGGGCGCGGCCCACGACTTCATGGCGCTGGCGGCCAGCATCCGCCATGAGGGCAAGTCCATCGGCGAGGTGGTGGAGGAGCAGATCGGCCCCTCGGGCAAGGTGCTGTTCCTGCTGTTCGCCTGGTCGGCGCTGATCCTGGTGATCGCGGTGTTCGCCGACGTGGTCGCCTCCACCTTTGTCAAGCACCCGGACGTGGCCACCTCGTCCCTGGGCTTCATCGTGCTGGCCGTGGCCTTCGGCGTGGCGGTCAACCGCCTCGGCGTGCCCCTGTCCATCGCCACGGTGGTCGGCGTGCTGCTGCTGTTCGGGGTGCTGCTGCTGGGCCAGGTCGCGCCGCTGGACCTGACCGCGGGCGACGCCGCGGCAGCGAGCTCGGCCAAGCGGATCTGGCTGGTGATCCTGTTCGGCTACGTGTTCGTGGCCTCCGTGACCCCGGTGCAGGTGCTGCTGCAGCCACGGGACTACCTCAACTCGTTCCTGCTGTACGCGCTGATGCTGCTGGGGCTCGCGGGGATCGTGGTGGCCAACCCCACGGTCCAGTTCGAGGCCTCCACCGGCTTCAGCCACCCCAAGCTGGGTTACATCTTCCCCGCGCTGTTCGTGACCGTGGCCTGCGGCGCCATCTCGGGCTTCCACTCGCTGGTGGCGTCCGGCACGACCTCCAAACAGCTGGACCGGGAGAGCCACGCCCAGCCCGTGGGCTACGGCTCGATGCTGATCGAGTCGCTGCTGGCGGTGATGGCGCTGGTGGCCGTGGTCACCATGGCCAAGGGCGACTACCAGGACTTCTTCTCGGCCGGGGGCGGCGGCCCGGTGGCGGCCTTCTCCAACGGCCTGGGCGACTTCATCTCGCGTCTGCACATCCCCAGGGATGCGGCCATCAGCTTCGTGGCCCTGGCGGTGAGCGCATTCGCCCTGACGAGCCTGGACACGGGCACGCGCCTGGCCCGGTTCTCGCTGCAAGAGTTCTTCGAGCGCCGCGACGGCACGCGTCCACTGCTGGCCCGCAACCGCTTCGTGGCCACGGCCATCTCCGTGTCGCTGGCCGCGCTGCTGGCATTCCCCGAGGTCGAGCACCCGGCCACGGGCGAGGTGGTCTCGGCCTGGCGCATGATCTGGCCCATCTTCGGCTCGGCCAACCAGCTGCTGGCGTCCCTCGCCCTGCTCGCCATCTCGGTGTGGCTGGCGCGCCGCGCCCGCGCCAACTGGTTCGCCCTGCTGCCGATGGTGTTCATGTTCGCCGTGACCATGACGTCCCTGGTGATGCTCGCCCGCACCAACCTCGGTGACGGCGTGAACCCCCTGCTCGGCGTGGTCGCCATCCTCCTGTTCGCCGTGGCCTGGCTGCTCGCCATGCAGGCCGCCCTCACCCTCTGGGCCGTCCGCCGTTCCCGCTCCTGACCCCCGTTCACCCCCGAACCGGCCCCTCACGCCCGTTCGAACCCGCACAGACACCTGTCGGCCCCCGAACCGGCCTCTCACGCCCGTTCGAACCCGCACAAACACCTGTCGGCCCCCGAACCGGCCTCTCACAGCGGTTCACCCCCGGGCAAACACCTGTCCGCGCCTGAGCCGGCTCCACGCGCCGGTTCGAGGCCGAGGAGGTGTTTGTCGAGCGGTGAACCGGGGCCTGGCGCCGGTTCGAGGCCGAGGAGGTGTTTGTCGAGCGGTGAACCGAGGCCTGGCGCCGGTTCGAGGCCGAGGAGGTGTTTGTCGAGCGGTGAACCGGGGCCTGGCGC
>CAZXHG010000085.1:0-3113 GCA_964639985.1 uncultured Rickettsiales bacterium | reverse complement strand
TCGAGCGGTGAACCGAGGCCTGGCGCCGGTTCGAGGCCGAGGAGGTGTTTGTCGAAGGGTGAACGGGCACATCCGGCGCGTAACGGACTTCGATTCGAGCACATGCACTCATCAGGAGGCGGGGCAGCCCCTGGAGGAGGTGTCATGGCGCGGAGGTTCGAGTCGAAGGAGGAGTACGAGCGGTGGAAGAGGAACCGGGGTGAGGGAGAGAGCCGGGAGCCGGAGCCACGAGAGAGGAGCTTCGCCAGCGACAGTTCCACCGGGGCGATGTCGTCCCAGACCCTGCTGCGGTACGCCCGCTGGCTGCCGCTGCTGCTGATCATCCCCTCGGTGATCTGGGGGGTGGCCCGCGCGAAGCACTGGCGGCACCACTCGGCCGGTGCCGAGATCGTGGAGAGCGAAGTGGCGCTGCTGCCGGCCGAGGGGGTTGTGGAGATGCTGCGCACCGCCGCCGAGGCGTGTGACGCGGGCGACGGCGCTGGCTGCTGGCGGCTGCGAGACCACTACGCGTATGGGACCCTCGGATTGCCGAAGAACGAACCCCACGCGCGCCAGCTGTGCCGCAAGGCCTGCGACCTGGGTCACTACGACGCCTGCCGCGCCTGGCAAGACGGGGTGGACTTCCACTGTCCGTGGGATTCGGAGTGATCTCGCGGACTCAGGAGCCAACGCCGAGCAGGCGGGGCGCCAGCGCACACAGCGCCACGATCAGCCCGAAGTAGACCACCAGCGCGCCGTACAGCGGCAGCCACTGGATCTCCAGCGAACGGTCGAGGGTGTCCCACACCAGCAGGTCCCGCGGTGAGTCGTCTCCCCACCGTTGCGGCACGAACACCGCAACGCCCATGGCCACCACCACCGCGACCACGCAGCCGGTCGCGTTCCACCACATCCAGAACAGGTCGGGTACGGCGAACCACAGCACCATGTTGAGGCCCACGCCGGCCACGATGCCCGCCACCATGGCCGGACCGGACACGAACCGCAGCGTCACGCCGACCACGAACGCCGCCAGGATCGGGCCGTAGAACGCCGACCCGATCTTGTTGATCCGCTCCACCACGGTCTCCTCGCCGCCGAGCACGAAGGCGAAGCCGATGATCAGCACACCCCACACGACCGTGGTGAGCTTCGACAGCGTCACGTAGCTGACCCGCGTGTCCCTCGCCAGGTACCGCTCCACGAAGTCCTGCATGGTGGACGCGGACAGGGAGTTGAGCGCCGAGTCCAGGCTCGACATGGCCGCAGCCAGGATCGCCGCGAAGATCAGCGCCTTGAGCCCGTGGGGCAGCGCATGCAACACGAACACCGGCACCATGTAGTCGGGCTTGCCGTCCGGGATCTCGGCCATCAGCTCGGGGCGGCTCAGCACGGCCGCGCCGACCGCGATCCCGAGCACCGCGTAGGCCACCCCCATCGGCAGCCGCGCGAACCCGTTGAACACCAGCGAGTACTTGGTCGCCGCCAGCGTGGGCGCGGACAGCTCCCGCTGCACCTGGGACTGGTCGCAGCCGTAGTAGGACATGTACAGGAACAGCCCGCCGATCATGAAGCCCCAGAACGGGTACCGGCTCTCCTCGCTCATGCCCCAGCTCAGGTCCAGGGCCACCAGCCGCGCCGGATCGTGCGCCGCCACCGCCGCGTCCCAGCCGCCCACGCCCTTCAGCGCGTAGCCGATGCACAGCACCAGTCCGCCGATCAGGATCACCATCTGGATCACGTCCGAGTACACCACCGCCTTCATGCCGCCGATGGTGTCGTAGATGATGGTGATGATCCCAATCACGAGGATCATCACCCACTCGTCCGTGCCGAAACACACGGCCAGCACGATCGCGGCCGCGTACACGCCGATGCCGGTGGCCAGCCCGCGGCTGATCAGGAACACCGCGGCCAGCAGGTTGCGGGTACCCGGGCCGAAGCGGCGCTCCAGGTACTCGAAGATCGAGATCAGCTCCAGCCGCCGGAACAGCGGGATCAGCAGCACCATGATCGCGATCATGGCCAGGGGTACGGCCAGCTCGTTCTGCAGCAGGGTCAGGCCGCCGCCCTCGGCCAGGGCCACGAACGCGGGCACGGAGATGAAGCCCACGGCCGATGTCTGGGTGGCCATGGTGGAGATGCCCACCGCCCACCACGGGATGTTGCGGCCGCCCACGTAGTAGTCGTCCTGGCTCTCCTGGCCGCGGCCGAGGTACACCGAGAAGCCGATCATCGCGCCGAGGTAGGCCACGATCACCGCCCAGTCCAGTCCGTTCATCGTGCCTCCACCCGGAACAGCCGATCGCGGGGATCGGCGCGGTCGAGTTCCTCGACCACGTCCGTCCAGCGCCTCGCCGTCGCCCGGTACTCGTTCCACGGATCGCGGTCCTCGAGCTCCCGCTCCCAGGCCCCCAGGCGCGCGATCTCGGCGGCCGGTCCGCCCAGCGCGGCCACGGCGCGGGCGAGCCGCTCACCGAGGTCGTCGGTCAGCACCTGGCCCGGGTAGGGATCGAGATCCAGCGGTGCGCAGCCCGCGTCGTACGCACAGGCCAGCTTGCGCCGCTGCGCCAGGAAGCGCAGCCCGTCGTTCCACAGCTGCTGCCACGGCGACGTGGTGCGCGGCGGTGCGTAGTGGTCCACCCGGATCGAAGGATCGAGCTGGAGCCGGTACCCCCGCAGCCGCGCGGAGATCACGTAGTCCACGTCCTCGCCCCGCGTCACGATCGGGTCGAACGGCAGCACGGCGAACAGCTGCCGCGCCAGCGCGAGGTTGCCGCCAAAGGCGAACGGCGCGTCCACAGGTCGCCCCGACTCCAGCAGCTCGGCGAACGCCTGCAACCGGGGACCGTTGGCGTCGAAGTGCTGCGTGGCGGGCGTCCCGGCCACCGGGACCACGACGCGCCGCCCGCCCTCCATGTACAGCCCGGCGTTGCCGTGCCATCCGTCCGCCAGCGGCGCGGTCAGCGCCTCGAGCAGGTCCGGGTTCCGCACATCCTCGTCGTCGTCCAGCAGCACCAGCGCGTCCGCGCCGGTCAGCACGGCTGCGGCCGCGCAGCGGTTTCGCACCCCGCTGTAGTCAGACTTGATTCGTCAGTTCCCTCGCCGGAGCCCCGGTAGTCCGTAGCTGCGTG
>CAZXHG010000084.1:0-35408 GCA_964639985.1 uncultured Rickettsiales bacterium | reverse complement strand
CCGTCGTCGTCGGCCAGATGATCTGCGACGGTGATTGCGACGACGGTGATCCATCCGTCTACCTCTGGGCTCCGGAGATCTGTGACGCGGTGGACAACAACTGCGACGGAATCACTCCGGCAGACGAGGCCGACGACGACGGTGACGGTCTGCCGCTCTGCGGCGGGGATTGCGACGACGGTGACGATACGGTGTTTCCGGGCGCTGCCGAGCTGTGCGACGGCCTGGACAACGACTGCGACGGCGTCGTACCGGCGGACGAGGACGACGGCGACGGCGACGGCGTCCTGTTCTGCGATGCGGATTGCGACGACGGCGATGCCGGGAACTGGCCGGGCAACGTCGAGGACTGTGGCGACGGAGCGGACAACGACTGCGACGGCGCCATCGACGGGGATGATCCCACCTGCCAGGGGCCGCCCGATCTGGATGGCGACGGTTGGGACGAGACCGTGGACTGTGACGACAACGACCCCGCTCTCAACTACGACGATCTCGACGCGGATGGCTTCTCGACCTGCGAGGACGACTGCGATGATGGCGCCGCGGCCGTGTATGCGGGCGCGCCCGACCTGTGTGACGCCTACCTGGACAACGACTGCGACGGCGCGGTCGACCCGCTGGAGGACGACGGCGATGGGGACGGGTACACCGCGTGCGACGGGGATTGCGACGACGACGATCCCGACCTGAACCTCGACGACCTGGATGGGGACGGCCTGGACACCTGTGTGGGGGACTGTGATGACGGAGATGCCGCGATCCATGCCGGCTGCCCCGCGCGCGTACCCTCCGGCATGCTCTTCATGGGGAGCCCTCCCGACGAGGAGGGACGGTCGGACTACGAGACGCAGCATGACGTCACTCTGACCCGCGCCTTCATCGTCGATGCCTACGAGGTGACACAGGGGCGGTTCGAACTGTTGATGGGGTGGCACCCGTCCGCCTATCCGTTGTGCGGGGAGGACTGCCCCGTCGAGCAGGTGACATGGTACGAGGCCATCGCCATGGCCAACGAGGCGTCCGACGACGAGGGACTGCAGCCGTGCTTCCTGTTGTCGGACGTCGTGTGCGGGGATGGCTCGAACGTGGGGACGAGCTACCTGGACTGCATGAACGCCGCACAGGCCGGGATCGAGTACGCCGACGTGGCGTTGAACGGGGTCAGCACACCGTACGAGTGCGAGGGGTATCGGCTGCCCACGGAGGCTGAGTGGGAGTTTGCCGCCCGGGCCGGGGAGATGGCGGCGTTCCACAACGGCGGCAGCCTCTACCCGGGGGAGGCCAACGACTGCGACGGCAACCTGCTGCTGGACAACGGCACCTACCTGGACGACATCGCGTGGTACTGCGGCAACGAGAGCGGGACGGCGATGCCCGTGGGGAGCCTGGAGCCAAACGACCACAGGCTGTACGACATGAGTGGCAACGTGTGGGAGTGGTGCCACGACTGGTCGGACGGCGCCGACTACGCGGGCGACGAGACCAACCCTTGGGGCGACGCGACCGGCACCACCCGCGTGATCCGCGGTGGCTCGTGGGCCAACAACCCCCACTACTCACGGTCGGCCCGCCGGTACCGCTATGCGCCGGACAGCCGACTGTACAACCTGGGCTTCCGGCTGGTGCGAACGGACTACTGATGGCAGGAGTGCTGGCTCTCGGTGTTCCATTCCAGCCGTACGTGCTACGCCGCGCTCGAGGGCAACCGCCGCTTCATCCAGCCTCGTGGGTCACGGTCGTCGTCCCCACGCTGGTCCTGGTATCGCTGAGACACCGGGAAATCCCCTTCGCCACGGCCCTGGCGGCGCGGCACCGGAGAGAGGTGGGCGACGATGCGGGCACACCTGCGTCGTCCCTGCGAGGTGCGTCGGCTCCACCCCGCGCGAGACAGGCGTGGCCCTCGTCATGACGAGGTGACCTCCATGGCGACGTAGGGACCGTCCGGTATGACAGCGACGCGGCGATCGGCGCGCCCGGAGAGCCAGTGTCCGACCGCGGCATCGAGGTCCGGCTCGACTGGGATGCCGGTGAGGGAGCGCTCGGATCGACCGAGGCCGTCCGTGACCAGCCGTACGCTACCGACCGCGGTGGCGCGCAGCTGCATCTGCGTCTGCCACTCGTCGATTCGCGCGCGCGCCCTCTGTCGCAGGTGGTGCTGGAACGCCCGCTCGCCGAGCTGGCACAGGCCGTGCTGGGCTGCGCGGTACTCGGCCGAGCCCAGCCCCGCGGCGCACTGCGAGGCCACGAAGATCCTCCCACCCGGCGCCAGGATCGCTGCAGCTGCTTCCATCCCCTTGACCGCCTGGTAGTAGGTCGCGTCCAGCGGGTAGCCACCCGCGGAGGTGATCACCGTCTCGAACAGGTAGGCCACGCTGACCGTGGCGCGCTCTCCCAGGAACCTCACGGTCGCCTCGTGACCGGCCTCCAGCGCGCCGTAGTCGACGCGTACGACGCGGCGAGCCTCGTCCAGCGCCACGTTGACCGCGGACACCTCCCCGTTCAGCTGCTGCAGACGTCGCACGATGGCGAGTTGCTCGGCGTGCACCGGGTTGTCGTCCAGCGTGCAGCGCCGCGCTCGGGGGTGTTCCATGAAATCCGCGGCATGGAACCGGCAGATGGTGTCCTCGTGGCACACGCCAGGCACGATCACCTTGCGGCCGCCCGACCAGCCGGCCATGAAGTGGGGCTCGACCAGGCCCACCACCAGCTTGACGTCGGCCTCGACGAAGCGACGGTCCAGCAGGATCGGCGTGCCGCGGTCCGTGGTGCCGAGATCGACGTGGTCCCGGTGGCGCCGGGCGTGGTGGTTGACCACGCGCACCTGATCGAGGATCGCCGGGTCCCCCACCAGCTCGGCCAGTTCGTCCCCGCGGTTGGGTCGGTGCAGGCCGGTTGCCACCAGCACGGTGATGCCATCGGCCGGCACGCCCGCGCCCAGCAGGGTCCGGATCAGCACGGGTAACACGGTCCCGTTGGGCACCGGACGGGTGATGTCGCAGATCAGGATGCAGGCCGAGCGGCAGCCCCGGGCGGTGTGGGAGAGCGGCGGGCAGTCCACTGGATCGGCGAGGGCCCTTCGCAGGGTCTCGACGGGATCGGCCAGCACGGGCAGCCGCGGGGTCCGCAGCACGTGCGGCTCGCAGTCCGCGGGCAGGTGCACGGTGAGATCGCCGCGGCCGTAGCGCAGGGTGACGCGGTGTCCGCTCATCCCAGCACCCGGTCGGCCACCGGGCCATCGGCGATACGTGCGCGCACCTCGTCCAGCGGAGGGCAGGGGACTGGCGGCCGGATCGCGGGGTGGTCCTCGGTCTCGTGGTGCAGGCCGGGGCACAGGGGTCGCAGGCCGCACGGCGTGCACTTATCGAGGTAGCGCCGGCCCAGCCGGTCGAGGCGGGCGGCGTCGTCGATGGCGGCGTCGTCGCACAGGGGCTTTCTGTTGAGATAGGTGTTGTCCGGCCGCGCCAGCGCCTCCAGGGCCCAGAAGTTGTGGCCCAGGTGCTCGAACAGGCAGCACATGGGCAGGCCGCGGAACATCACGGGGAGGCCTGCCTCGTGGCAGGCGGCCACGCCCTGCCCGAACGCGTCGATGATCTCGCCGAGCCCCAGGGCGAGGTCTCCACCGGCGGCCCGGCCCTTGGACCGGGCGCGAATGAAGTGCAGCAGCGGCAACGGACCCAGGTCCACGCTGGCCAGCCGCCGGGCCACGGCCGCGGGCGCCTCCTCGTTGAGCCGGCAGACCACGGTGTTGACCACCACGGCCGGCGGATCGGCCAGGGTCCGGGCCACGGTCCCCACGTGCCCCAGTCCGGTCAGCACGCGGTCCACGTGGTCGCGGCTGGTGATCGCGCGATACGTCTCCGGATCCGCACCCGGCAGCGACACCTCGATGTTGGCCAGCAGGGGGATCAGCTGCTGGGTGAAGGCGCGGTTGCTCAACATCACGCCGTTGGTGGTCATCGACGCCTTCAGACCGCGGTCGCGCACCGCCTCCACCAGCGCGATCACGTCACGGCGCAAGGTGGTCTCCGCGCCCATGAAGTTGACCGCGTCGTAGCCCCGCTCGACCAGCTCGTCCAGCAGCCCCTCCACGGTCTCCAGGGGCACCACGGAGCCGTCGTGCACGTCGCCTTCACTGCAGTACACGCATGCGTGGTTGCAGCGATTGATCACGTTCACGATGGCGAGCCTGTGGAACACCCGGACAAGGTAGCAGCTTTATTTTTACGACCGCTGTAAGAACGCCGTTACCCGCCGTGTACTCCCGACCAAACCCTGGGCCACCGAGCCCGACGATGGAGAAAGGGAGTCGATCATGATGAACCTGCACACGATGGTCCGCAGCGCGCTGGTGGTGCTGGGCATGTCCGCGCTCGCCGCCACGACGGCGAGCGCCCAGGACATGATCCCGGAGGAGCCCGCATTCTTCGACGAGGAGGGCATGGGCGGCATGGACGAGATGGTGCCGTTCCTCGACCTGCTCGAGCCGGTGACCACCTTCGAGCGGGTGGGCCTGGTGCCCGGCCGCGACCTCAACGGGCGCGAGCTCAACCGGCCCCTGAGCGGGGACGCCCAGCTGGCCGAGGTGTACTTCGCCGACGCCAGGCTGAACGACGAGCCGCTGGAGGTCTACCTCGACGGCAGCGGCTTGCTTGGCGTGAACGCCGACGGTCACCTGTCGGACGTCGAGATGGTGGGTACCCTGTTCGACGCCACCCTGGAGGACGGCACGGCCGCGACCCTGTCGCTGAACACGTTCTCGATGATGGGCGGCGCCGCCACCGGGACCACCATCTACCTGTACGAGGTGTCCTACGTCACCCGCGAGATGGAGCAGTTCGAGCCCCTGTGCGGCCTGGACGAGACCGGCTACCCGATCCAGGCGATCGCCCTCGCGGGCACCTGGGACCTGGGCCAGGGCGTGCGCGGCGGTGGCGACTGGATCGACGATCCGGGCGTGTTCACCTTCGCCTGCCGCCGGTACGCGCTGGCCAAGTGCGTGGAGGCCGGCTACGCGCCGTGGGACGAGCCCGACCTATGGATCGACGGCTCGCTGGTGTCCGTGCCGCTGCGGCCCCAGCACCAGGCCTGCACGCGCATGATGCGCGCCGACTACTGCGGTGACGGCACCTCCTACACCGTGGACGGCACGCCGGTGAACTTCTACGACGACCTCGGCCTGCGCACCGACGCGTTGCCGTGGGACTTCGAGGCCGAGTGGGACGAGGACGGCGCGCTGTGCGCGTCCACCGCCCGCATCGCCCGGGCCCTCCCCGAGTGCGCGGACCAGCTGGCCGTGCGCGGCTGCGGTGACTTCTCGGGCGGCGCGCTGCTGCTGTCCGAGGTCGAGCGGTAGCCACGGCTCCCCCCCAACCGCCGCGCTCGTCCCCCCCCAGTCCGGCCCTCCCTGATAGAATCCAGCCCTCGCGCGACGGAGGGTGGGTGCAGCTCCTGATCCAGCTGTTCGTCCTCGTGCTGATCCTGCCGGTGCAGGATCCTGTGGAGTGGCTCGCCGACGCCCTGGCCGGCCGGCCACAGGGGATACGTGGGCTGGTCCAGGCCCTGTTGCCCATCGTGCGAGCGCGCGTCCGCCGGGTGCTGGCACGCAACCCGGCCGGCGCACCCTGCCTGGCCCAGGACGTGGACGACGTGGTGCAGGAGACCTTCGGCGTGCTGTTCGCCGAAGACGCCCGGCTGCTGCGGAGGTACGACCCGGAACGGGGCATGTCGCTGGCCAACTACGTGGGGCAGATCGCCGAGCGCGAGGCGGGGCGGCTGCTGCGGGCGCGGGGCGCGGCCAAGCGGCGGGGCGAGATCCTGGCCACGCCGATGGAGGACGTGCTGCAGCGCGCGCCGGACGGGGGTGAGGGCACGGTCGCGCTGCTGGAGAAGCGCGAGCGGATGGAGATGCTGCTGGCGCGGCTGCGCGAGGAGCTGACCGACGAGAGCTTCCTGGTGTTCGAGCTGCTGTACGTGCGCCTGCTGTCCGCGCCAGAGGCCGCGTCCATGCTGGGGTGCGAGGTGCAGGCGGTGTACACGCGCAAGAGCCGTATCCGGACCCGGGTGCGGGCCCTGCTGGTCGAACTGGAACAGAGCTCGTGGGACGGATGACCGTCCGCCCGGCCGCGCTGGCCCTGGCTGCGGCGCTGGCCGTGGCGGCCGGGGCCTGTCGCGAGACGCCGCCGCCCGCGATCGAGGTCGACCTGCAGGGCTTCCGTGGCCTGGAGGAGGAGTCCGGGGAGCCCCTTCGTGTGTTCGTCACCGGCGAGCCGATGGTGCTGCTGGTGGCGCTGCCGAGCCCGGACGCCGGCGTGGAATTCGCGACCTGGATCGCTCCCTCGATCCCGGCCCCGCCGGCAGGATCCGAACCCACCTGGCTGGCGCGGCACCCGCTGCCCGCCGGGGGAGCGAGCGTGGCTCCGGTCGAGGTGGTGGGCACCGAGCTGCGTGCCGTGCTGCCCACCGATGAGCTGGCCGCGGGGGAGGGGGAGGCGTTCGACCTTGTCGTGGCCGCCTGGCATGGCGGTGATCAGGCGGGCGCGGCCTCGGTCGAGCGGTTCGTCGACACGGCGGCGCTGCCCCTGCAGGAGGAGCTCCCGGAAGGCCTCGCCCTGCGTTCCTTTCGGGTGGTCGTGGACGCCAGGGACCGACGCACACGCGCCGCGGGAGAGGCGGTGGTGGCCTGCCGCAGCGCGTACAAGGAGCGCAGCGACGACATCGAGGCCCTGTGCCTGGCTGCGGCCGGCTGCGAGGCCGCCCGTGACCGCATGCTGGCCCTGGAGCGGCTGGGCTTCTTCGCCCGTCGGCAGGACCGGCAGGACGAGGCCGGCGATCGCTTCGAGCAGGCAGCGGCCGAGGCGGCGCGCATCGGCCGGCCGGACGAGCAGACCACCTATCTGCGGCTGGCGGCCCACTCCCGGGGCGAGGCCGGGGGGTACCTCGCTGCCCGCGAGCTGGCCGAACAGGCGCTCGTGATCGACACGGACATCGGTCACCTGGCGTGGCAGGCGCGTGACCAGACCAACCTCGGCTTCTTCGCTGCGCGCCTGGGCCGGCCCGGCGAGGCGGTCGAGGCGCTGCGTCGCGCACGGCACATCGCGCAGCGGCTGGCGCGCCCCGCAGACGAGGCCAACGCGCTGATCGCCCTAGGCGCGGCCTACCAGGCCGCGGGCCAGTACGAACGGGCGCTGGTGGCCATGGACGAGGCCGCGCCCCTGCTGGAGCTGGGAACGGATCCAGCCCCCCACGAGCAGGAGGCCTGGAGCACCTACCTGACCAACCTCGGCTGGTTCCAGCTCCACGCCCGCCGCCGCGGCCTGCTCGACGTGGAGCCGTCCGTGATCCAGCGCAACTTCGAGCACGCCTCGGCCCTGCACCGGGAGCTGGAGCTGGACGCGTGGGTCGCCAACGACCTGATGAACCTGGCCCGGCTGGACCTGCAGCAGGGTCACGTCGAGCGGGCCCTGTCCCGCGTGGGCGAGGCCGAGGCCGCGCTCGCGGACGCCGGCACGTTCGAGCACCTGAACTACCTGCTGTCGTTGAAGGGCGAGGTGGCGCTGGCCGCGGAGCGATACGACGACGCCCTGGCGCGGTTCGAGGAGCTGGCCCGCGCCGAGGGGCCATGGGCTGCGGGCTGGTGGTCCTCGTACGGCCGGGCGCGAGCGCTCGGCGGCGCGGGCGAGGTCGAGCTCGCCATCACCGCCTTCGAGCAGACCCTGGAGCTGCTGGAGGGAGAGGCCGCGCTGCTCGACCCGCTGATCGAGCGCTCGTACTTCCTGGGTGACCGCGACGAGGTCTACGAGCACTACGTGCGGCTGCTGGTCGAGCTGGGGCGTGAGCACGAGGCGTTCGCGGTGTCGGAGCGTGGGCGTGATCGGGCGAGCCGTGCCACCGCAGGCGCGGCAGCACCGGACGTGCACTCCCCCGACGTGGAGCGGGCCCTGGCCGAGCTGTCCGCCGCCCTGGTCGCGTTGCAGCGCCACGAGGAGGACGAGGCATTCCTGCTGCCCGGGCAGCGGCCGGGGTGGGAGCAGCAGCGGGACGAGGCGCTCGAGCGCGTGGTGCGGGCCCAGGCCGCCCTCGCCGTGCACGCGGACGCGGGCGATCCGCCCGTCGGGCAGGACCGGCTGGCCGGACTGCTGCCGGCCGGCGCGATCGGCCTGTACTTCCACGTGACCGCGCAGGAGGTGCTGTGCTTCGTGCTCACCACGGACGGCGATTCGACCGTGCAGCGGACCGCGCTCGCACGCCCCGAGCTGGCGCGCGAGGTGCGCGCGTTCCGCGACGGGATCGAGCGCGGGGAGGAACCGTCCGCATCGGCCGACCTCGTCCGCGCCGTGCTGCCCGCCGACCTGCCGGCCGAGGGCACGCTGGTGGTGTTCCCCCACGGCCCGCTGCACGACCTGCCCTTTGGTGCGCTCGCCGACGACGACGGGTCGCTGGTCCGGCGCTACGGCCTCGCCCTTGCGCCCAGCGCCTCGGCCTGGAGCCTGGCGTGGGAAGCGGCGCCGGCCGACGGCCCGGCCGTGGTGATGGGCGATCCCCACGGTGACCTCAAGGAGGCCCGCCGGGAGGCGCGCGCCGTGGCCGACCGGTATGACGGCGCGACCCTGTTCACCGGCGACGAGGTCACGGCCGAGGCCCTGCGCGCGGCCGTGGCCGAGGCCGGGGTGGTGCACTTCGCCGGTCACGCGGTGGTCGACACCGATCTGCCCCAGGCCAGCCACCTGCGCCTGGCCCGTGGCGAGCGGTTCAGCTGGATGGACCTGCGCACCGTGACCGCGAGGTCGAGGCTGGTGGTGCTGTCCGGCTGCGAGACGGGGCGCGGGCAGTCGCCCTCCCCGGGCGAGAGCTGGGGCCTGGCCACGGGCTTCCTCGGAGCGGGCGCAGCGGCCGTGGTCGCCTCGAGCTGGCAGGTGGACGACGGCATCACGCGACGCCTGATGGAGCGGTTCCACGACGAATGCCAGACCGTGCCTCCCGCCGAGGCCCTGCGCCGGGCGCAGGTCGCGATGATCGACGGTCACGAGGGAGCCGAGGCCGCGCGTCCGCGCGCCTGGGCGGCATTCTCGCTGTTCGGCTGGGGGGCCCGGTAGGGGCAGGTAATGGCGTGGTAACAGCTGAGATCCGTTGAAATCGAAGATTTCCAGCTACGGTGCGTAAGAACCCAGCGACGGTTCGTGTATGCCCCAGCAGTCATTCGGGGCCGGACCGTCGGGGAGCGGCATTGACGGCATTCGAGGGAGGCATTCATGGGTCGGGCGATTGCAATCGTCTCAACAATCCTGATCACCACGACCCCGGCGCTGGCCGGGGCCCAACACTGGTCCGTCACCTGGTACGCGGAGGATGACTGGGAGGTCGATCCCACCGGTGACCCGGACACGGACGGCGATGTCTGCGCCGAGGGTGTGCTGGTGGTGGCCTTCGCCCCCGGCGCCGACCCGTTGGGCGCCACCCACGCCGAGGACTTCTTCCGTACCGACCTCGGCGTCGACGCGGTCGCCGAGCGGATCTACGACGACTGGATGATCCACCCGGATCACCGGGACCAGGACCCCAACGGACTGCGGCGCCACCACCTGCTCTCGGGTGTGGACCTGGAGCCGACGCTGGCCCTGGACGAGCTGCGCTGGGAGCTGCTCTCCGAGGATCTGATCCAGGAGCCCGCCGACGTGTACCTGGACTGCCAGGTGATCTCGCTGGCAGGCGCCGTGCCCGAGGCGTACGACAGGGGCTGGAACCTGTCGTTCCTGCGCGCGGATCCCGCCATTCAGGCCCACCTGGCGCCACGGATCGCGATCCTGGACACCGGCATCGACGCTGGCCACCGCGCGTTCACGACGCCGCCGGACCTGGGCGCGGCCTGGGACTACGTGCACGACGACGCCGACGTGGCCGACCGCCACGGCCACGGCACCCACGTGGCCGGCATCGTGGCCGCGGTCGCCCCGGGCGCGGACATCCTGCCGGTGCAGGTGCTGGACGACGACGGCCTGGGCCGCTTCACCGCGGTCGGTCGGGGCGTGCTGCACGCCGCGGCCAGCGGCGCGGACGTGGTCAACATGAGCCTCGGCAGCCCCCGGCCGGCCCCCGCCCACCTGCAGGCAGCGCTCGACGAGGCGGCCTTCGCCTGGGACGTGGTGCTGGTCGGCGCCGGCGGCCACGGCTGTGCGCCGGGCAGCGGGTGCTCGGACGTGTTCGTGCCGGCCCGGGAGCCCCAGGTGCTGTCCGTGGGCGCCGTGGACCGCCAGGGCGTGTCCGAGGACCGTGCCGCGGGCGGCCTGCTCGACCTGCTCGCGCCGGGCGTCGGGGTGTGCTCGGCGTGGCCCCAGGCCGACACGGATCCGGCCGCGGAGCCGTTCCGTCGCTGGTCGGGCAGCTCCATGGCCGCGGCCCACGCCGCGGCCGTTGCCGGGCTGGTCCGCGCGGGCAACCCGATGATGTCGGCCGACGACGTCCGCCAGCACCTGGTGGACACGGCCCTGTGGGAGACCACGGCCTTCACCTGTCCGGGCGAGGCCGGCCTGCTCGACGCCTGCAACGCGCTGGGCCTGGCCGACTGCCCTGATCGCTGGGACTTCGTCGAGCACCCGCGGGACCTGTCCTGCAGCGCGGCTCCGGGGATACCGCTGACCGCCGAGCTCGTGACCACCGCGGCCACCCCCGGCGCACCCATGGCCTGCCCGGGGCTCACGCTGGTGGCCGACAGTCACCCCCCCATGGACCCGGCGATGGCCAGCTCCCCGGCGTACTACTGCCCCGACCAGCACGACGTGCTATCCCTGCGCTGTGCCTCGGGTGTGTCGGGTCTGCCGGTGAAGAGCCCCTGCACCGACTGTGACCTGGAGATCCTGTCGAGCATGCGGCTGCGGCTGCACCTGCGCCTGGCCGCTCCCGATCTGGGGCAGTACGACGACCTGCTGCTGCGCCTGACCACCGGGTCGGGCCAGGTCTACGTCTACTCCCTGGGTGTGGGCTCGCTCGGCGGCACCAAGGCGACGCTCGGCTACATCCTCGACCTGTCCGTGGCCGGTGGCCCGGACCTGACCCAGCCCGGGCTGTCCGCGGCGCTCGTATCCCAGTACAGTGGGGGTGGCCGGCCCGGTTGGGTCGCCGATCCGCTGCACATCCAGTGACGGAGGGCGTCGTGCCCCAGGACCCCGCCCAGCGCGATGATCAGCTGCTCGCCGAGCTGGCGCTGCTGCTGCCCGCGGGGCAGGCCGGGCAGGGCGAGCTGGACGAGATCGCGCTGGAGCGACTGAGGCGCGGCAAGCTGTCACCGGACGAAAGGGCCACGTTGCTGGCCCATCTGGCGGCCGACGACGAGGCGCGCGAGGCCTGGGTCGAGCGGGCCCGGCCGGTCGAGGATCCCGAGCTCGTGGACCGGGTGGTGGCCTCGGTGCTGGCCCAGCGACAGGCCGAAGGGCTCCCCGCGCCGGGGCGCCGCCGGCCCAGGCTACGCACCGCTGCCTGGGCCGCGCTGGCCGCGGGCGTGGTGCTGGCCCTGGTCCTGGGGATCCGCCTCATGTCCGCTCCCGGAGCCGCGCCGCCTGCCTACCAGGCCGGGTTCAGCGGCCAGCTGCAGACCCTGCGTGGCGATCCGGTGGCAGCCGCTGGGCTGCCGGTGTACGCGGCGGCGTCCACCGTCGAGGTCTCGCTGGTGCCGGACCAGACCCCCACCGATCCGGTCGAGCTGACCGTGGCCGCGGTCGCGCCAGACGGCGAGGCGCTGCTCGCCACTGCCCTGCACCCCGAGCTGCGCAACGGCGTGTTTCGCGTGCGCGGCCCGGCAGGCGCGCTGTTCGGTGACCGGGCCGGGGACTGGCGGCTGGTGTTCGTGTTCTCGCCCGAGGCCCACGCGCCGGACGAGAGCTGGCTGCTGCGCCGCGCGGGCGGGCTGGGATCGGACGGGCCCGCCACCTGGCCGGGGAACCGACAGGTGCTGGTCCGGACCGTCCGCTACGAGCCCTGAACGGCTCACTGCTCACTTTTCTTCGACCATCGCGTAAGTTCCTTCCTCCCTCCTGTGTATCCCCCATCGAGTCGGACAGGAGACCGACGCACACGGCCGGTGACCGGCCGACAAACGATGGAGGATGACATGAGCATTCGCACCCTGCAATTCGCGCTTCTGGGTTCCCTGACCCTGGTCACGGCCTGCCAGACCGCCGAGGTCCACGACACGGCGACCGTGGCGGCCGAGCGATCGCAATCCGCACCCCACGAGCTCCGCCTCGACGAGGATCCCCACGCCTGGGTGGAGCGCGACGCCGCGCTGGTGGACGAGCACCTGCGGGCCGTGGCCGAACCCCAGCTGCGCGGCGGCGAGCAGGTGATCCACGCCATGCAGCGCACCCTGAAGTACACGGGCCAGGACGTGGTCCGGCTGGTGCTGTTCGACCCGGAGACAGGCGAGACGCGCAAGGTGGACGTCGACCTCGACGGACGGCCCCTCGACCTGGCCGCGGCCCACGAGGCCAACCTGGATATCGCGCGCGACCTGTTCGGCGACCTGTCCGAGGAGCTGGCCACGACCCTGGAGGGGATGGAGCCCTCGCAGAAGGTGGCCGTGGAGGTCTGGTACGACGCGCCCGCCCCGCCGGCGCGCCCTGACCCGTCGGACGACATGGGGGCGCTGGCCCTGGACCGCGAGCGCGAGGAGTACGGGGCCGTGCTGTCCCAGGCCCGCGCCGCGCTGGTGTCCGACCTGCTGGCCTCGGGCGGTGAGCTGCTGTTCGAGGCCCAGGCCGCGCCGATCATCGAGGTCGAGCTCGAGGCGGGCGTGGTGCTGGACCAGCTGTGGGACCGTCGCGACGTGACCGGCGTGCACTTCTCCCGCGCTGACGAGCCGATGATCCCCACCTCGGCGGTCTCGTCGCAGGACATGAACCTCGAGCAGTTCCACACCCTCAACCACTACGGCATGGACGTGCGCGTGGGCCTGCTCGAGGCGTGCTCCGACTGCGGTGTGTGGGGTGAGATCTGGGCCGACAACGCCAACCTGTGGTTCGACATCACCGAGCGGTCCGCGCCGCGCAGCTGCACCGTCGACGCGGACTGCGCCACGCTCAACGACGACTTCCCGGAGTGTGTCGACGGCGAGTGCATGGGCTGGCACCCGACCACCGTGGCGGGCATGGTCGGCATGCTGCCCGACCTGTTCCACCCAGCTGGCGCGCCCATCGTGGACCTGTACGTGGCCACGGGCAGCGGCTCCCACGCCCAGAAGCTCGACTGGCAGGTCGGGCAGGGCGTCCGCGTGTCCAACGAGAGCTGGATCGGCAGCTACACCAACCCCAACGCCCAGGACTACTACGTGCGCAACTGGGGCATGAGCCTCACCCGCGCTGCGGGCAACGGCGGCCAGTTCGCCAGCTCGTCCTGCGCGGCCAGCAACCACCTGTGCGTGGGCGGCTATGACCCCAGCGGCACCGCGGACGTGTGGACCGACGACGGCATCTGGGGCGGCGCGTCCACGGCCAACCCGGCGGACTGCCCCGGGCCGTCCCCGGGCTATGGCTGTGACCGCGAGGTGCCGGACCTGGTCGGCCACGCCACCGGCGTCACCAGCACCACCTGCGACGACCTGGACGCGGACGGCCTGCAGTCCGGCCTCTCCGGCACCAGCTTCGCCGCGCCGGCCATCGCCGGCACCGTGGCGCTGATGGCGGACCGCAACGCGATGATGGAGTACTACCCCGAGGTCGTCCGCGCGATCCTGATGACGTCTGCCGACCACGACGTGCACACGCCGGTGGCGGGCAGGACCTTCTCCGACTACCACGCGCCGGACGAGCGTGACGGCGCGGGCGTGCCGAATGCCACCCACATCGTATCGATCATGCACGACTCGCAGTTCGTGGCTGGCAGCTACACGCCGGCCGAATTCGACGCCAGCGACAGGATGGTGCTGGCCACGGTCGAGGTGACACAGCCAGATACCACCATCCGTGCGGTGGCCGCCTGGTCGAGCTGCCCCAGCGGCCATGCCGTGGTCGGTCCGACCGCCATCGCCACCGACTTCGACCTGCACATCCTCAACCCCAACGGTCACAACGTGGCCAACGGCGCGTCCTACGACGGTCCCCACGAGATCGTGGAGGTGGTGGCCACGGACACCGGCACCTACACCTTCGAGCTGCAGTACTTCTCCTGGAACAACTGCTACGGCCAGCAGCAGGAGTACGTCGGGTTCGCCTACGACCTGCGCTGACCAGCGCCGAAGACGTCGGCCGGCGCCTCTCGCCGGTTCCCCCCATGGAGGTCCGCCAGCTCGAGCCGGTCCCGCCGAGCCTCATTCGCAGATCGGCGGCTGGAGTTCCACGACCCTGTACGCCTGCGACCGCATGGAGCAGGCCCTGTACGCCGTCGACCTCGGTGTGCCGGGCAAGCCCCACGTGCTGCACCGGTGAGCACCGCGATCGTCTATGGCGCGCAGACGTGCCGTGGGTCGGGTTCCTGCACCACGGCGCGGCCGCCGCGCCACACCAGCGGCGCCTCCTCCCACACCTCGCGCACCAGCTCGCACCAGCCACGGCCGAGGATGGCCAGGTCCAGGGTCTCGAAGTCCCCCACCTCGGTGGCCGCGTGGATCCGGGTGCCGTCCCGCACGAGGTGCGTCACCGGACCGTGGAGCTTGACCTCGTACAGCAGGGTGCCGTCGTTGCTGTCCCAGACGCCCACGTACCCGTTGCGGTACCCGGCGATCAGTGTCCGGTGCGGCCCCTCGACGATGCGCGTCACCGGCGTGTGCGTGAGCGGCTGGAACGTCACGGCGGGCTCCTGTCCGGTCGACGCGTCGCTGGCCAGGGCGAGGGTGCCGTCCTCCGCACCGATGACCGCGGCGTCGCCCAGTCGTGTCACCGCGACCGGGGCCATGGGGAACGACGTGGTGGCCTGCGGAGCGCCCGTCGCGTCCAGGGTGAACACGTCGTGATCGGTCGCGACCAGCAGGTGGTCGCCGGCCACGCCGATCGCGCCCACGCCATCGGCCAGCAACTGCTGGGCGCCGTCGCGGTCGAGCAGCAACGCTGCGCTGGCGTCGTCCAGCACGACGCAGCCCCTGTCGTGCGCGGCGATCTGCCTGGCGTGCACGGACGGGAAGCGTGCGACCACGTCGTCGAGCGTCGGATCCCAGATCTCCACCCCTTCGTCCCAGGTGTGTACGCACAGGGTCTGCCCGCCCGGGGACTGGCTGGCATACCGGGCGCGCTGCTCGAGCGCGGTTCGCCATCGATGCGTGGTCGCGTCGGGCGCCGGTGCCGCCACGTCCATGGGCTGCCAGCCGAGGTGGGTCAGCACCTGCGCGGGCCGACGCAGCAGCGCGGGCGCATGCCACAGCGGCCTGCCGGTGTCCGTGTCGAACAGGCGCACCGTCTCGTCTCGCGGGATCACCCACAGCCAGGCCCCGCCCGGGCCGAACACGAACCGGCCGTAGTTCTCCACGTCCACCCCCGTGGGCAGCATCAGCACCTCGTCGGTGACCGGGTTCCACACGTGTGCGGTGCCGTCCGCACACTGCAATCCGATCCGCTCGCCGTCCGGGTGGAAGACCGCGGAGCACGACCGGCCGCCAGGCAGCTCCAGCACGGTGTGCGTGTCCTCGCGGAGGTCCCACAGGTGCAGCACGCCGGTGAACGGCGCGTCGCCAGTCCAGGAATCGGCGATCAGGCGTCGACCGTCGGGCGCGAAGCTGGGGAAGGACAGGGGGGTGCCCGCGTCGCCCAGTTCGCGTACGAGCTGGCCATCTGGCAGGCGGAACAGCCGCACCTTGAGGTCGCGCGCGCCCGTCGCCAGCAGCGTGCCGTCCGGGCTGAAGTGCTGGCTGAACGGCACGTCCGGGTGATGGATGTCGGCCACCTTCGAGCCGGTGTCCAGATCCCAGAGCTGGACTCGATCGTTCTCGCCGAACGAGAGCCAGCGTCCGTCCGGGCCCAGGTGGGCGTTGAACAGGGGGAACGGGACCAGCGAGTACACGCGCACCATGCGTTGGGTGGCGATGTCCCACTGCACGACCGGCTCCTTGTGACCCGAGGTGACGAGCTGTCTGCCGTCTGCGGTCACGTCCACGTTGTAGACGATGCCCTTCGGCCCCTCGAATGCCTCCAGCTCCCTGCCGGTGCGCGTATCCCACAGCCGGATCGCGCCGCCCTGGCCCACGGCGACGACCGCCTCTCCACCAGGCATCGCCGCGAGCGCGTTGATCTTGTGGGCCGAACCGCGAGGAGGCTTGTGGGCCAGCAACGCCGGTATGCTCCACAGCCGCACCGTGCCGTTGTCCGAGGCCACGGCGAGCTGTGGCAGCTGCGGGTGGAAGCGCATGGCCGTGATGTTGAAGTCGATCGCCACCGTCGTCAGCTCACGGCCGCTGCGGCGGTCCCACACGCGCACCGAGCCATCGGCACCCCCGGACGCCAGCAGGGCGCCGTCGGTCGAGAAGGCGATCGCGAAGACGTCGCCCGCGTGGCCACGCAGGCGGTGTAGCGGGGAAGCTGTCTCCAGGTCCCACACGTGCACGTCGGCCTCGTCGTCGGCCCAGGCGAGCAGCCGTCCCTCCGGACCGAACGCCAGGGCCCGGACCTGGGTGCCGGCGCTGGCCGGGATCGAATCGAGCAGCTCCCCGGCGTCGCGATCCCAGATCCGGATCGCCGTGGTGGTCTGGGTGCCGGCCGTGAAGGCGAGGTACCTTCCATCGGCGGTGTACTCGATGCGGGGGTAGGCGTGCGAGTCCCGGGGGAACGGCTCGATGGCCAGGCTGGCGCCGTCGGCGAGGCGCGTGATCTCGAAGCCCTTGGCCATCTCGTTGGACCAGGCAACCTCCAACCCGTCCGGCGACACGCTCACGTCGTTGACGCTGCCGTGGGTCCGTGTGGCCGCCAGCTCGCGTACGCTGCCATCCTGGAGATCGAGGAGCTCGACGCGGTCCATGCTGCCCAGGACCACCGCCTCGGCCGAAGGCAGGAACTCCACGGCACGGTGACTGCCCCCGGTAGTCTCGATCAGCCGCGCCGCGCCGCTGGAGGCGTCGATCACGACCGGCCCCAGGTTGCCCACCACCGCCGCCAGCCTGCAGCCGTCCGGGGAGAACGCGACGTCGTGCACCCGGGACCGGAAGTCGGCCGACCAGAGCTCCGGATCGTCGGCGATGTTCAACCACGTCATGCGGGCCGCCAGGGAGTCGGACGCCTCGAACGACTCCCGGAACAGGGCCCGGGCCTGCAGCTGGTCCTCGCGTAACACCGCCGCTCTGGCCCCCTCCAGCAGCACCTCGGCCTGGCGTTGCTCGGAAACGGAGCGTTGTCGCGAGGCCTCGTACGCCAGGGCGCCGAACAGGATCGCGAGCCCGACCAGGGCCGCGAACAGGGCCACCAGGCCGTTTCGTCGCCGGATCCGGCGTGCCTCCTCGCGGGCCCGGGCGGCGTGCAGGAACTCCCGGACGCGCTCCGGCACGCTCGCGACCTGGTCCAGGCGGGTGAGCGCGATGCGCAGCGCGTCGCCGGTCCACAGCTCCGGGGCAGGGCGGCCACGGCGCGCCCACAGGGCCGCGGCCTGGGATGCATCCTCGATGAAGCCGCGCTCCTCCCGGCTCTCTTCGAGCCAGCGCGCGAGCCGGGACCAGCTGCGGATCAGGGACTCGTATACGAGCTCCATTTCGGCGTCCGAACCGCCGCTGCGCGACTTGCGCGCCAGCAGCAGCCGGCGCTCCACGAGTCGATCGAGCATGGCCCCCGCGTCGACTCCCATGCCCTCGATGAGCTCGCCGCGGGGCATGATCCGGCGGGTGCCCTCGGAGGTCACGAGGCGCAGCATCAGGCCGCGGACGACGCCGATCTGATCCCCGGACAGCCCGGCCAGGACGTCGTCGGCGTGGTGGGCCAGCGCGCCGGCCACCCCCCCCATGGCGTCGTAGTCGGCGCGCCGCAGGTGCCGCCGGCCCTGGTCACGACGCTGCCACAGCATCTGGCCGGTCACCTGCAGCAGGGGCAGGGCCGCGACCTCGCCGTGCACGTCCTTCACCATCCCGTCGACCAGGCCGGGGTCGTCGAACGCGTAGTCCACGGACGCCGCGGAGCAGACCAGGATCTCCTCCAACGCCGCGGGGCCCGGGCTCCGCAGGACCGTGACCCTGCCGAGCACCTCGCGTGCGGCCGCGGTCTCGGCCACCCTGCCCAGGAAGTCGTCGCGCAGGGTGAACACCACCCGCACCGGGCCCTCGGGGTCGTCCGCGGCGCTGCACAGGGCCTGCATGAACAGGCGGCGCTGCTCCGGATCCTCCACCAGGGTGTAGAGCTCCTCGAGCTGGTCCACGAACAGCAGCACGCGGGACTGATCCAGCCCGGCGAGGTCGACCAGGCGCAGCGATAGCCGCCCGGGCGCCTCGCGCAGGTCGAGCAGCAGCGAGGCCTCCATCGACTCCAGCGTGTCCGGGTGGGGTCCGGTGGTCTGCGACCGCGAACGCGAGTCCGCGCTCGCTCCCCCGTTGCGCGACGCTCGGGTCGCGTCCCCTCGCAGCAGGCAGGCCACCAGGGCCCGCAGCGGCCGACGGCCGGGCCGCATGCGTAGCACCGTCCAGGGCCCCTCCTCCCGCAGACGGGGGATCACGCCGGCGGCCACGAACGAGCTCTTGCCTGCCCCCGAGGGTCCGACCACGGGCAGGATCGGCTCGGTCCGCCGACGCTCGAGGAACGCGTCGATCTCCGCGTCCCGGCCGAAGAACCAGTCCGCGTCCCGCTCGTCGCAGGGCAGCAGGCCGAGGAACGGCTCGCGTCCGCGGCCGCGGCGTCCTCCTGTGAGCAGGCTCTCCAGCGTCTGCAACACCTCGGTCGCAGTCGGCCGGGCGTCCGGATCCTTGCGCAGGCAGCGCTCGACCAGGGAGCACAGGTCCGGCTCCACGTCCTCGTCCAGGGCTGGCGCCGGTTCCTCCGACGCCACCCGCGGACCGAGATCGCGGTAGGGAACGCCCTCGTAGGGGTGATCGCCGTCCAGCATCTGGAACAGGATCACCCCCAGGGCCCACACGTCGGCCGCCGGGCCGATGGGATGACCGGTCCACTGTTCGGGCGCCATGTGGGACGGGGTTCCGCGGATGTGGTCGTCGTGGCTGTGGAACACGTCGAGGTCGTCGGGCAGGCCGTCCAGGGGTGCCAGCGGTCCATTCTGAGCGTCCATGGGCTGCACGACCTTGGCCAGGCCGAAGTCGACCACGCGCAGCCGACCGTCCTGCGGGATCATCACGTTGCCGGGCTTGAGGTCGCGGTGCAGTACCCCGTGACGGTGCGCCTCCTGCAGCGCATCGGCGATGGCGTGGCCGATGCGCACGGCCTCCCGCGGTCCGGTGGACGTCTCGCGCAGCCGCTCCTTGAGGGTCTCGCCCTCGAGGAACTCCAGGGCCACGTAGGGGCTCTCGCCGTGGTACCCGACCGCGTGGATGGTCACGATGTGGGGGTGGCTGAACCGCGCGGTTGTGCGGGCCTCGAACTCGAAGCGTTCGGCGGCCGCGTCCTCGCCCCGGCGCTTGGGGTGCAGCAGCTTGAGCGCGACCCGCCTGCCCAGCTGCGTGTCCCGGGCCAGGTAGACCTCCCCCATGCCGCCACGGCCGATCAGCCGGATCACCTCGAAGTGATCGACCGGATCGCCCGGGTACAGCTGTGGCCCGGTCTGCCCGAAGCTCCAGCCGCGCCGCGGCCGTGAGGAGGGTGGCTGACCGGGGTATTCGATCCAGGTCGACGGGGAACCGGAGTCGTCCCGGGTAGCGCTCTCGCGCTCGTCGCCCGGAGGTTCGTGATCGTCGGACACCGGCACCCCTTTGGCCTCCTTTGGCCAATCTCATCGACCGAGGATCAGCACGGCGAAGGCGAACAGCGCGCCGCCGAACAGTCCTCCGGTGAACATCACGAAGACCGCTCGAGCCACCAGCCGGTACGGCTCGCGGCGTCCCGGTCCGAAGATGCGGGGCTCGGCCGGGTGGCCGGGGCGGTAGCACACGTCGACCACCGTGCCAGGCGGCAGCATGCGGACCAGCTTCTTCATCCGCCGCGCGGAGTAGGTGTCGGGGCGTTCGGTCAGGCGCCGCCCGCGGCCGCTGGCCTCGTACTCGACCTCGAACTCGGCGTGGCGGCTGTAACCCCCCTGGCTGAGCTGCTTCTCCACGTGCTCCGCCCGCGTGACCACGCCAGGGATCCGCTCGGTGAAGCGACGGAACTCCAGCAGCTCCTCGACCCGCACGACCAGCCCCTCCAGCACCAGGGCTGCGAACACGCCGGCGAAGAGGCCAGGGCCACCAGCCAGGACCAGCACTCCGCCACCCACGGCACGCTCGCAGGTCCACGGTGGGCCGAGCACCAGCAGCCACGTGCACAGGCCGGCGATCATCCCCTGTCCGAGCAGGGCCGCGGCCCACACCCAGGTCGGACCCAGCGGCTGGTCGAGTGCAGGGACGGGCTGCGCCTGCTCCCGAGCATGCCGAGCTGTTGCCTCGCGGCGGACCCGATCGAGGTCCTCCGAGAGAACTGACTGTTGACCGTCGTCCTGCCTGTCGCGGTGTGACATCGATCCCCTCGCCGCGAGGGTATCACGGTCGAAAAGGGGTCAGATCTAGGATTGGAAAAGGGGTCAGATCTAGGATTGTGTATTCTCGGCGAGAACACACAATCCTAGATCTGACCCCTTTCTTCGCCGTACCGGTTCCCCAGCGCGCACAGCGCCAGCGTCACCACGACCATCACGCCGAAGACACCGGTCGCCACGACCGAGCCCTCCAGTCCGAACGCCCCTCCTGTCAGCCAGTCCGGCCCGTCGAAGGTGGTCGTGAACAGGCCCTCGAACTGGATCCCGCTCACCGGGATCGCCAGGACCGGGCCGAGCACCAGGTTCCAGGCCACGTGGCAGCCGGCCGCGAACCACAGGGTGCCGGTGCGGATCACGGTGAGCGAGAAGAACACGCCGATGAGGAAGATGTTGAACACGCCCAGGATGGACAGGTTGGGGTTGCCCACGTGCAACAGGGCGAACGGCAACGCGGACAGCACGACGGCGGGTACGTGACCCCACGAGGCGTGCACCGTGCGCTGCACGTAGCCGCGCATCACGATCTCCTCCATGAAGGCGGCGATGTACAGCGGCACCAGCAGCAGCAGGACCTGGACGGCACCCGCGACGGACGGCCGCCAGGTCAGCTCCGCGTGGCCGGTCAGGGCCAGGATCCCCACCACGGACAGCAGTGCGCCCGCGCCGACCATCGCGCCGGCCACCTGCCGCACCACGGTGTGACCCAGGTTCAGGGGTGTGCCCAGCGAGCGCATCGGCTGACGGTCCACCAGCTTGCGGAAGGCGTAGGTCCACGCGATCACGAAGGAGCCCAGCACCAGGCTCTGCACGGCCAGCAGCAGGACCACGTCCTGCAACACCTCAACGCCCATCACCAGCGCAAGCACGCCGAGGATGGCGGACATCACCACCAGCGGCACCACGACCATCCAGGCGGTGACGGTCAGGTAGTTGAAGGACCGCACCCACGGCAGCAGGGGCACCCGGTCCGCGTCCGGCGGAGGGAGGTAGTAGGCGCGCACCACGTACCCGGCCAGCGCCAGGGGCGGACAGAGGAACGCGGCCGCGGCCCAGGCCGCGGCCTCGAGGCGCGAGGTCCGGCGCGACCCGTCGAAGAAGATGCCCAGCGCGGCCGCCAGCGCGATCAGCAGGCCGGCGGCGAGCCCCACGCCGATCCCCCACGGCGATACGGCCTCCCCGCCGACGTCGAGTTGCAGGCCGGTCTCCTCCACGGGGCTCCCATCGATCGCGCCCGCGTGGAATACGGGGGCGCGCGTTGGTATTGTACTCATCGAACGCCCGCAGCCACCCGAGGACCCCGTGGACACGCTGCTGTCGCCCCCTGACGAGATCCAGCAACTCATCGACCGGGTTCGGCAACGCCTACGCGCGCGCCACGCGCTGCGCGGGGCGCTGTTCGGGCTGTGGGGCGGCGTGGTCCTGGGGGCCCTGCTGATCCTGCTGTGCAAGCTGGTCTGGTTCGGCGTACAGCCCTGGCAGCTGGCGCTGGCCGCGGCCGGCCTGGGGCTGTGTGTCGGCTACCTCGCCGGGTACGGCCGCAAGGTCCTGAGCGAGACCGGGCTGGCCTTGCTGGTGGACAAGGGGCTGGGCACCCGTGAGCAGATCGTGTCCGCGCTCGAGGCTTCCCGGGTGGTGGGGGACGCGGACGCCATGGACCTGTCCGAGCTGCTGGTCGAGCGCGCCCGCAAGCTGGCCACCGAGCTCGAGCCCGCGCAGGCCGTGCCCCTGCTCCGCCGACACGAGATGCGGCCCCTGTACTTCCTGCCCCTGGGCCTGGCCGTGGTGATCGGCCTGATGTTCCTCCCTCCCCTGTCCTCCCTGGCCACGCCCGCGAGTGACGGAACCAACGAGGAAGTGGTGGAGGAAGGGGAGGCCCTGGAGGAGGAGATCCAGGAGATCCAGGAGCAGGCCGAGGCGGAGCTGCCCGAGGAGATCCGCGAGCAGCTCGACCAGCTCGCCGAGGAGCTGCAGAGCGAGGAGCTGACCGCGGACGAGGCGCTGGCCGAGCTGGAGCAGATGCAGGAGGAGCTGGAGCAGTTCCAGGAGGACCTGGCCGAGGAGAGCCAGGCCGACGAGCTGCAGCAGGCGGCCGAGGAGCTGTCCCAGAGCGAGCTGACCGAGGACCTGGCCGAGGCGCTGGCGCAGCCGGACCTGGCCCAGGCCGCGGAGGAGGCCGAGCGGCTTGTCGAGCGCATGGGGGAGGCCAGCGCGGCCGAGGCCCAGGCCGCGGCCGGCGCCATGCAGCGCGCGGCCGAGGCGCTGGCCGAGTCCAACCCGGAGCTGAGCCAGCAGATGCAGCAGATGGCCCAGCAGATGCAGGAGGCCGCGGCCCAGCAGCAGCAGGGCGGGGGCAACAACTCCTCCATGACCCCGGAGCAGGCCCAGGCCCTGGCCGAGCAGTTGCAGCAGATGCAGTCCGGCGGCATGAGCGAGCAGCTGGCGCAGGACGAGGAGCTGATGGCCATGTCCCAGCGCCTCAACGGCGCGCTCGAATCATCGACGTGACAGCTTGGCGGGTCCTGCCAGTTGGCAGGAGGAAGTCAGGACGGCGACGGACAGCAGGGCGCGGGCTCGGGCCCGGGCAAGGAGCACTCCTGGGACGAGGCCGGCACCTACCAGACCGGCGACCACAACGACGCGTGGCGCATGTCGGATCGCACGTCCGAGTGGGAGGAGGAGTTCCAGGACCTGTACGACCCGGAGCGGATGCGCGACGCGCAGTCTCTGCTCACCGGGCTGCAGGGCGAGCTGGACACCGGCGGCCACATCGACACCATGCCCATCCGGCTGCTGCCCGGTGACGGCGAGCAGGTGAACGTGCCGTCGATGGACATGCCCGAGGCGTATCGCGAGGCCGCGTCCGACGCGCTGGAGAACGAGGCCATCCCGCCGGGGTACCGGCAGCAGGTCAAGGAGTACTTCGACTCGGTGTCAGAGACACCGTAACGAACATGGCGTCATGCAGAGCACGACGCCATGTCAGAGGGGGGTAGGGGCACACCCATGGACGAGAGCACCCAGTTCTTCACCGATCGCTTCAACCGCCTGCGCGAGGCCATGGGCCAGGTGATCGTGGGCCAGCGCGACGTGGTCGACGGGATCCTGACCTGCCTGGTCACGGACGGGCACGTGCTGCTGGAAGGGGTGCCCGGGCTGGGCAAGACCCTGATGGTGCGCACGCTGTCCACGGCCCTGGGCCTGGACCACGCGCGGATCCAGTTCACACCCGACCTGATGCCTGCGGACATCATCGGCACGCACATCATCAACGAGGACGACCGGGGCAACCGGGCGCTGCGGTTCGAGCCCGGACCGGTGTTCACCCAGGTCCTGCTGGCCGACGAGATCAACCGTGCCACGCCCAAGACCCAGTCGGCCACGCTCGAGGCCATGCAGGAGCGGCAGGTGACCGTGGCCGGCCAGCGCCGGCCGCTGCCCGATCCGTTCTTCGTGCTGGCCACCCAGAACCCCCTGGAGATGGAGGGCACCTACCCGCTGCCCGAGGCCCAGCTGGACCGCTTCTTCTACAAGCTGCTGGTGCCGTTCCCAGACCTGGACGAACTGGTGGAGATCGTGGACCGCACCACGGGCAACGTGGAGTGCACGACCGCCAAGTGCCTGGAGATCGAGGACCTCAAGCGCATGCGTACGCTGGTGCGCGAGGTGCCGGTGGCCGAGCCGGTCAAGCGCTACGCCATGCGCCTGGTGCTGGCCACGCACCCCGAGTCGAAGCATGCGGCGGAGAGTGCGACGCGCTACCTGCGCCATGGGGCCAGCCCCCGCGCCGCGCAGACCCTGATCCTGGGAGCGCGAGTGCGGGCCCTGCTCGACGGCCGGGTCAACGTGAGCTTCCAGGACGTGCGCGACGTGGCCCTGCCCGCCATGCGGCACCGGGTGATCCGCAACTTCGAGGCCGAGGCCGAGGGCATCGAGCCGGACGACATCGTGCAGCGGGTGGTGGACGAGACCCCCGAGCTGACCCGCGAGGTGGCGAAGGAGGCGTCCGGCGCGTGAGCTCCGACGCGCCCCTGCTGTCCCCGACGTTCCTGGCGAAGCTGGCCACCCTGACGGTGACGGCCAGACGCCGCGGGGCAGGCGTGCGCAAGGGCGAGCGGCGCTCCATCCGCCGCGGTCAGTCCCAGGAGTTCGCCGACCACCGGGCCTACGTGCCCGGCGACGACCTGCGCCACCTCGACTGGCACCTGTTGGGTCGGCTCGACCAGCTGTTCATCAAGCTGTTCGAGGAGAGGGAGGATCGCACGGTCCAGGTGTTCGTTGACGCCAGCGCGTCCATGCAGGGGGACAAGCTGCACGTGGCCCGGCAGGTAGGCGCGGCCCTGGCCTACGTGGCCCTGGGCAGCATGGACCGGGTGTGCGTGGCCGACTTCGCCGAGGGCCTGAAGCGGTTGCGGCCGCCCGTGCGCGGCCGTAGCGCGATCCATGCGGTGATCCGACACATGGTGGAGGTGGAGACCGGAGGGGAGACCGATCTGGTCAGGGCGCTGCGGTCCTACCCGCGGCGGCAGGGCACGGGGATCGGGATCCTGCTGACCGACTTCCTCTACCCGGGCGGGTACGAGGAGCCGCTCAAGCGCCTGCTGCACCTGGACCTGGAGCTGTACGCGTTCCACGTGATCTCGCCGGCCGAGCTGCGGCCGGACCTCAGCGGAGACATCCTGCTGGTGGACGTGGAGGACGGCAGCGAAGTGCCGCTGACCGTGGACGACGACGTGCTCGACCGCTACGAGCGCACGGTCCGCAAGTACTGCGAGGGCGTGGAGGCATTCTGCACCCGCATGGGCGTCGGCTACGCCCGGCTCGAGGCGGACACGGACGTGGAGCAGTTCGTGATGGGCACGCTGCGACGGCAGGGGATGCTGCTGTGAGCCTGCTCAACCCCCTGTCGCTGGCGCTGCTGGGCCTGGCCGCCCCGCTGCTGGCGCTGTACTTCCTCAAGCTGCGGCGACAGCGGGTGGAGGTACCGTCCGTGCTGCTGTGGCAGGAGTTCATCAAGAGCGAGCAGCTGGCCACGCCCTTCCAGCGCTTCCGCCGCAACCTGTTGCTGTTGTTGCAGCTGCTGATCCTGGCGCTGGTCGTGCTGGCGCTGGCGCGGCCGTTCCTGGCCGGGCACGTGTCCACCAAGCGATCGGTGGTGATCGTGCTGGACAGCTCGGCGTCGATGCAGGCGGTGGACGTCAAGCCCAGCCGCTTCGGCAAGGCCGTGGAGGCGGCCACCGAGGTGGTGGGCGGGCTGGAGGGGGCGGACGAGGCCATGGTCATCGAGGCCGGGCCCGACACCCGGGTCGTGTCCAGCTTCAGCCGGGACAAGGAGGCGCTGCGTCGATCGCTGGACGACCTGTCCGCCACCGGCGCCGAGGGCTCCCTTCGGGACGCGCTCACCCTGGCGCTGAGCCTGACCCAGGACCGGCCGGACCGCGAGGTGATCGTGATCAGCGACGGCAGCGGCGAGTCGCTGTCCGACCTCGAGGTGCGCGAGGGCGCGGTGCGGTACGTGCGGGTCGGCCGGCTGGCCGCCAACGTCGGCATCACCGCGGTGGACCTGCGGCGCAGCCCGGTCAGCGAGCTGGACCACGAGCTGTTCGTGACCGTGCAGAACTTCGCCCACGGGCCCATGGAGGCCGAGGTCGAGGTCGAACTGGGCAACGAGCGAGTGGGCCGCCAGGCGCTGGTGCTGGAGCGGGACCAGACCACGCCGCTGGTGTTCGAGCTGGCCGGAGGACAGGAGGGCACGGTCCGGGTGGAGCTGGACGCCAAGGGGGACATGCTGCCCGCGGACGACGAGGCCTGGGCGCTGCTGCGGCCGTCGCGGAAGCGAAAGGTGCTGGCCGTGGGTTGCAACGCGCTGGTGCTCAAGGTGCTGGCCAGCGACCCGCGGCTGCTGGTGGATTTCGTGGCCCCGCAGAACTACACGTCCATGGCGGGCTACGACTGCGCCTTCTTCGAGGGCGTGGTGCCGACCCAGGGTCTGGAGGGCGCGAGCTACGCGGTGCTGTCGCCGAGCAACGGCGGAGCGGTGACCTTCGGCGCGGAGGTCAAGGTGCCGCAGGTGCTGGACTGGCAGCGCAGCCACGACGTGCTGCGCTTCGTGGATCTCACCGACCTGGCCGTGGCGCGGGCCAGCAAGGTGACCTCCGACGGCACGCTGCGCTCCATCGTCGAGTCGGACCAGGGACCGCTGATGCTGGCGGGTGAGCGCCACGGCGGCCGGGTGCTGCAGCTGGCGTTCGACCCGCTCAAGAGCGACCTTCCCCTGCGGGTGGCGTTCCCGGTGATGCTGCTCAACGCGGCGAGCTGGATGACCGAGGGCACGGGCGCGGCCGACATCGGCGGGCTGGTGGCCACCGGGGCCCTGTTCACGCTCCCGGTCCCGGGTGAGGACCCGAAGGTGACCGTGGTGGCGCCGTCGGGCGCGAAGACCCCGGGCACGGTCACCGGCGGGTTGCTGCGCTTCAACCGCATCCACGAGGTGGGCGTGTACGAGGTGGACACGCCCGACGACCGATACACGTTCGCGGCCAACCTTGCGAGCCGACGAGAGTCGGACATCGCGCCCATGGAGGACCTGGGCCTGGGCCAGGCCGCGACGGTCAAGGCCTCGACCGCGGCGTCAGGCCGCCGCGAGATCTGGCGCGAGCTGGGCTTCGCGGCCGTGGTGATCCTGCTGATCGAGTGGTTCGCCTGGAACCGGCGGAGGACCGGTTGATCGACCTGGCGTTCGATCACCCCTCCGCCCTGTGGCTGCTGCTGGCCGTCCCGGCGCTGGTGGCGATCGCCTGGACCTCGCGGCGCAGGATCGGACGCCTGCAGCTGGTGGCGGCTACGGCTGTGCGGCTGCTGCTGCTGGCGCTGCTGGTGCTGGCCCTGGCCGGGCTGAACTACGGGCGGCTGGTCGACGACCTGGGCGTGGTGTTCGTCGTGGATCGCTCCGCGTCGGTCTCGGACCACGGCCGGCGCACGGCCACCTCGTTCATCGCCGAGTCCATGCAGCACATGGAGGAGGGGGACCGCGCCGGCGTGGTGGTGTTCGGCGCGGACGCGTACGTGGAGCGCGAGGTGTCGGAGCTGCGCAGCTTCCACGGCGTGGAGACCGATCCGGGCATGCACCAGACCGACATCGCGTCGGGCCTGCGGCTGGCCCAGGCCACCCTGCCCGCGGACGCCTCTCACCGCGTGGTGCTGCTCAGCGACGGCGAGGAGACCCGCGGCGACGCGGCCGGCCAGGTGCTGCTGGGCAGCACGGGCGAGCTCGGCGTGGTCGAGCTGGGCCGGGGTGCGCTGCCCGAGGTGGTGCTGGAGTCGATGATCGTCCCGGACAAGGTGGACGACGGGGCCGGCTTCGAGGTGAAGGTGGTGGCGCGCTCCGTGCGGGCCGGGCCGGGCCTGCTGCGGCTGTACCGCAACGAGCACTTCCTGGGCGAGATCCCGGTGGAGCTGACCGGCGGCAGGGCTGACGTGTTCACCTTTCGCCAGACCGCGGACGAGCCCGGGCTGCTGCGCTACCGAGCCGTGCTGCAGGTGGACGACAGCGACCTCGACGCGCTGAGCCAGAACAACGAGGTGATGGCCACGGTGCAGGTGACGGGCAGCCCCAAGGTGCTGTACGTGGAGGGCACCCGGGGGCAGTCGCGCCACCTGGCCACCGCGTTGCGGGGCGAGGGCATCGACGTGGACGTGATCGGCCCGGGCGAGATGCCGCCCAACCTGGCCGCCATGCGGCCCTACGCCGCCATCGTGCTGTCGGACGTGCCCGCCCACATGCTGACGTCCGTGCAGCAGAAGGCGCTGCAGTCGTACGTGCGGGACCTGGGCCGCGGCTTCGTGATGGTGGGTGGCGAGAGCGCCTTCGGCGTGGGCGGGTACTACAAGACGCCCGTGGAGGACCTGCTGCCGGTCAACATGGACCTGGAGGACAAGAAGCACTTCCCCTCCATGGCCATGGTGCTGGCCATCGACCGCTCCGGCTCCATGGGCGGCGTGGGCCAGGCCTCCAAGATCGGCATGGCCAAGGAGGCGGCCATCCAGTCGGTCGAGCTGATGACCGAGCGCGACATGGTCGGCGTGGTCACCTTCGACGCGGCCGGCACCTGGGCCGTGCCCATGACAGAGCTGACGGACAAGGGGGCGGTGATCCACAAGATCGCGTCGATCCGCGCGGGCGGCGGCACGGACATCTACCCGGCCCTGCGCATGGGCAACCGGACCCTGGCCGAGTCCGGGGCCGCGATCAAGCACGTGGTGCTGCTGTCGGACGGCATGACCGGTGAGGCCGCCTTCCAGGAGCTGATCCGCGGCGCCCGCGAGCAGCACCAGATCACCCTGACCGCGATCGCGGTGGGCAGCGACGCCGACCGCATGACCATGCGCCAGTTCGCCCAGTGGGGCGGGGGTCGCTACTACCTGGTCACCGACCCTCACGCGATCCCACAGATCTTCACGCGCGAGACCATGCTGGCCAGCCGCTCGTTCGTGGTGGAGGAGGACTTCCGGCCCGCGGCCGGCGATCCGTCCACGATCCTCAAGGGCATCGACGCGGGCACCCTGCCCATGCTGCACGGCCACGTGGCCACCGATCCCAAGCCGCGCGCCACGGTGGCCCTGCTGGCGCCGGACGACCTGCCGCTGCTGGCCCACTGGCGCTACGGCCTGGGCAAGTCCGTGGCCTTCACCTCCGACTGCAAGGCGCGCTGGGCGTCCCAGTGGGTGCACACCCCGGAGTACACCAAGGTATGGAGCCAGACCGTGCGCTGGGCCATGGGGGACACCCGCTCGGGCGATCTGCAGGTGGTGACCGAGATCGACCGGGGCGAGCTGCGCATCACCGTGGACGCCTTCGACTCGGCCGGCAACTTCCGCAACTTCCTGGAGGGCTCGGCGAGGGTGGTCGCCCCGGACCTGACCGTGCGCGAACTGCCCCTGCGCCAGGTGGCACCGGGCCGCTACGTGGCCACGATGGACGTGGGCCAGGACGGGTCCTACCTCGCGGGCGTGTCCCTCAGTGACGGGGACACGCAGGTGGGCCAGGTGGTCACCGAGGCGGTGCAGCCGTATTCGCCCGAGTACCGCACCCCGGCCGTGGGCTCGTCCCTGCTGCCCGAACTGGCGCGGTTGGGGGGCGGCGGGGTACTCTCTGACCCGGCGGCCGTGTTCCGCCGCCCCGACGAGGCGCGGCGGGTGCCGCACCCCCTGTGGCCGCCCCTGCTGCTGGTGGCCCTGTTGATGTTGCTGATGGACGTGGCGCTGCGACGACTGGACTTCTCCTCATGGGGCCGCCCCCGCACGGTGACCACCGTGCAGACCGTGCCCCTGGGCGCCCGTCCTGCGCCCTCGAGGCCCGCTCCTGCGGTCGTGGCCCAGGCAGCGGCTGCGGCCGAGGAGGAGCGGCGGGAGGTGCGCGGCGGCGACGACGCGGCCGAGCCGCCGAAGGAGCGCGTGGCCGTGACCCCGGTCGGCGACTCGGCCGAGCCGGACAGCCCCCATGCGGGCGACGGTACGTACGTGGGCGGGCTGCTGGCCGCCCGGCGTCGGGCCAAGGATCGCATCGAGGGGGACGAGTGACCGCCGTCCGCGCGATGATCCTGGCCTCGACGCTGCTGGCCCTCCCATGCCTGGCGTGGGCCCAGGAGGCCGATCCCGAGGAGCCGGAGGCGAAGTTCAACGCCCTCGGCCTGCGCATGACGGCCGAGGTCGTGTTCGACGGCCGCATCGAGTCCACCAACTGGACCTGCGTGCGGGTCGAGGTGGAGAACATCGGTGACCCGGTGGACGGCCTGCTGCAGATCACCCCCGAGGTCGTGGACCTGACCGAGGAGCCCCGGCGCTATGCCCGCCGCGTGGACGTGGGCCGCAAGGCGCGCAAGCAGGTGTTCCTGTACTTCGAGGCCACCGGCTACGGCGCGGAGTGGACCGTGCGCCTGGTGGACAGGGCAGGCCGCGGCTCGACCGTGGCCCTGGCCAGCTTCCGCACCCTGGCCAAGGAGCCGGACGACGTGGTGGTGGCCGTGGTCGGCGACGACCCCATGGGCGTCAACGTGATCCGCGAGGCCTGGACCGGCGCCGTGCCCGGGCACGCCAACGTGTCCACGTGGGAACGGCGGCGGGTGTTGCTGTCCCTGGTCCGGCCCGACGCGCTGCCCGACCGCTGGATCGGCTACAACGTGGTCGACGTGCTGCTGTGGAACCAGCCGGATCCCACCGGCATGGAGCCGGCCCAGCTCGAGGCGCTGTCCCACTTCGTGGGCATGGGCGGCACCCTGGTGGTGCCGGTCACCGACGGCTGGCAGGTGGTGCGTGATTCGCCCCTGCACGAGCTGCTGGGCGTGGACCTCGTCGGCGCGGTGGAGGTGGAGGGGATCGATCCGCTGCTGAAGGCGCTGGATCTGCCCGCCGTGGTCGACGCGGAGCGGACCTTGGTCGTGGCCGACGCCCGTGCCCGTGACGACGCCCGCCTGACCGTGCGCGCGGCCGATGGCGAGCGGGTGCTGTGGTCGGTCAAGGACCACGGCATGGGCCGGGTGGTGTTCCTGGCCACCGATCCGGCCATGTATCCGCTCAAGGGCGAGGTGGACCGGACCACGTTCTGGCGGCGCATGCTGTGGATCCCCGAACCCCCGGGCGGCCAGCGCGAGCAGATCAGCCGGGAGGCCTACCTGGCCGAGGAACTCTCCGGCGGCTATGCCGAGGCGCCGGAGAGCGCCTACGACGAGGGACGCTTCCACCTGCGGGCCCACGCCGCCCACTCCGAGTGCATCCACGACGCGGACGAGCTCGGCACGGTGGGCAGCTTCGCCTTCACCGGCAGCTACTACTACGGCACGTCCGCGGTGGACAGCTGGTTTCGCGAGGTGCGCACGAAGCTCAACGAGATCCCGGCGCTGAAGCCGCTGCCCCTGGGCTGGATCGCCCTGTTCGCCGCCATCTACCTGCTGTGCATCGGGCCGCTGGACTACATGTTCCTGCGCCTGATCGGCCGGCTGGAGTGGACCTGGATCACCTTCCCGCTGCTGATCGCGGTGTTCTTCGTGGCCGCGGTGGTGGGCACCACCATGGCCAAGGGCCGCAAGGCGGTGATGACCCGCCTCGAGGTGGTGGACGTGCTCCCCGACGGGGTCTGGCGCGGCCAGTCCTACGTGGGCGTGTTCGCCAGCCAGCGTACCAAGCTGACCCTGTCGAGCCAGCGCGCCCACAGCGTGATATCACCCACCCGCTACGTGCCGGTGGTCACCGGGTGGGGCGACGACGAGGCGCTCAACGAGGGCTACATGAAGAACCCGGCCGTGCAGGTGGGCCCGGGCCCGGGCGCGATGGGCTACGGCGCGGACACCTGGACCATGGCCTACCTGCAGTCGGCGTGGGTGGACGACGGGGCGGAACGCGGCAGGTTCACCCTGCGTGAGGACGGCGAGGAGCTCGTCAGCGTGGTCAACAGCAGCGACGTGGACCTGTACAGCGCGGTGTTGCTGTACGGCCGGCAGCCGCGCACCACGCCGCGTGAGTCGTGGGACAACTTCACCTACGACAGCTACGGCAACCAGACGCCCCTGCACCCTTACACGGGCGGCTGGGGCATCCACCCGCTGGGTGCGCTCGCCCGTGGTGCGGCCGTGCAGGTGAACCTGGCGGAGATCGAGTCCAGCTCCACCACGGTCTGGCCGACGCCGCCCCCCGAGGCCATGGTGCGGCCCCACGACCAGGAGGACTGGAACCACTTCCGCGAGATGCCGGAGTTCTGGGGCGAGCGCGGTCACCTCGACCTGGTGCGGGAGATGATGCACGGTCACCTCCTGCTCGTGGGCTGGTCATCGACCCCGGTGGAGGGGTTCGACCTCGAAGGGCTGGATCCGGTGAGCGAGCCGCGCACGATGGTGCGCGCCGTGCTGGGCGACGATCCTCGGCTCGAGGATCTGCGGGAGAGGGAGCGCCAGGTGAAGATCATGGACACCACGGCGCTGTCCGAGCCGATGGTCCTCGGCGGGCTGGAAAAGGCTCAGGTGTCGTCCGTTGTCGAGGGCTGGCTGCCCAGCATCCGGTACTGCTACGAGCAGGCCCTGACCTCGGAGGGACCCCACCTCGCCGGTCAGGTGGACGTGAAGTTCGTGATCGACGCCAACGGCTACGTCACCAGTTCGGACGTGATACGCAGCACACTGGACAGCGACTGGGTCGAGGATTGCGTGACGTCCACGTTCCACTCGATGGTCTTCCCTGCGCCCGCGGGCGGGGGCATCACGCTGGTCACCTACCCGTTCGTGTTCACGCCCGGGTAGGGGAGAGGTCGGATGAACGACGAGGACAAGGTGGTCGAAGAGACCGACGAGGCGCCGGCCGACTCCACGGAGACGGAGGAGGCTCTGGAGGCGGAGGAGCCCGTGGAGGCCGAGGAGCCCGAGGGTCCCGAACCCATGATCCGTACGGTCAACCTGCGCAAGGAGTACGCGGGCGTGACCGCGCTCAAGGGCATCGACCTGCGCGTGGAGAAGGGGGACCTGTTCGGCTTCATCGGCCCCAACGGCGCGGGCAAGACCACGACGATCAAGATCCTCACCACCCTGCTGGAGCCCACGAGCGGGGACGCCTACGTGGGCGGCCACAGCGTATGGGACCGCAAGGACGAGATCCGCGGCCTCATCGGCTACATGCCCGACAGCTTCGGCGTGTACCGGGACATGAAGGTCGACGAGTACCTGATGTTCTTCGCCGCGGCCTACGGCGTGCCCGGGAAGGAGCGCGAGGGCCTGGTGCAGGGGCTGCTGGAGCTGACGGACCTGACGTACAAGAAGAGCGCCCTGATCGACACGCTCAGCCGTGGCATGCAGCAGCGCCTGGGCCTGGCACGCACCCTGGTGCACGACCCGGCGGTGCTGATCCTGGACGAGCCCGCCAGCGGGCTGGACCCGCGGGCGCGGGTCGAGATCCGCGAGATCCTGCTGGAACTCAAGCGAATGGGCAAGACCATCCTGCTGAGCTCACACATCCTCAGCGAGCTGGCCGAGATCTGCAACAAGATCGCCATCATCGAGCGGGGTGAGATGGTGGCCCAGGGCACGGTCGAGGAGATCATGGCCCGGGTCGAGGACCGCTCGCTGGTGATGCTGGGCGTGGATCACCCGCGCCGTGCGATGACGCTGCTCAAGGGGCACGAGGCCGTGGAGGGCCTGGACTTCATCGAGGCGGAGAATCTGGTCCGCGTGGATCTCTACGGCGCCGAGCCCGACGTGAGCTGGCTGCCGGCGATGATGATCGAGCACGGCCTCAAGGTCGACTACGTCAACCGAGAACAGCTGACCCTCGAAGAGGTGTTCATGAAGCTGACGAAGGGACTGGTGCAGTAACCCCGTGAAGGCATCCGGCGCCGCGATCTTCCTCCGCGAGGCGTTCCGCAACGCGCGCCGCTGGCAGACCTATGCCAGCCGCACGGGGTTCGCTGCGGCCATGCTCGGCCTGGTGCTGCTGATCTGGTACTTCCAGGTGGAGTCCGAGTCCTTCGACCCGGCGCGCATGCAGAAGGTGGGCAACACCATCTTCCAGTTCTTCGCCTACATCCAGTTCTGGCTGATGTGCATCCTGGCGCCGATCGTGGTGGCCCAGGGCATCGTCGAGGAGAAGGAGGACAAGACCCTCGACATGCTGGCCATCACGCGGCTGTCCCCGGGCCAGATCATCCGCGGCAAGCTGCTGTCGCGAGTGCTGGTGCTGCTGGTGATCATCGCCTCGGGTACGCCGGCCATGGCGCTGGTGATGAGCTTCGGCGGCGTGGATCCACTCCAGATCCTGGCCGTGGTGGTCAACACCTGCACCGCGGTGGTCGTGGCCGGCACCATGTCGGCCTTCCTGTCGCTGTTCACGCGAGGGGCGATCCTGCCTTCGATCGTGTCGTTCATGTACCTGGTGCCCGCGTTCTTCGTGGCGCCCGGCGCCCACTGGGCCGTGTCCACGGCCCACGACGCGCAGGGGTACTTCCGGTTCACGCCCGCGCTCGCCACGCTGACGGACTGGTGGGGCATCTGGATCCCGGCGGTCTCCTACCTGCCCGTGCTGATCATGACCCTGCGCATCTCCGGGCCGCTGTTCGAGATGGTCACCTCCGGCGGGGACGATCCGGAGGAGGGCGGCTTCGGCTACCTCAGCTACCACCTCTGGACCTTCGAGCGGTTCAAGAAGTGGGGCGGATTGCTGGCCGTGCTCGTGATGCTGACCTTCCCCGTGGCCCTGCTGCTGCACCGGGTACCGGGCGCGGGCGCGCTGTGGGCCACCGGCTTCCTCACGGCCATGACCTGGCTGTACCTGCTGGTGGCGATGCGGATCGTCATCTTCCTGGACAAGACCCTGGCCAGGGTGCCCACCGGCGGGCTGATGAAGCGGCGGTTGCTGGGGCTGGTGTGGAGCAACCCGGTGGCCTGGCGGGAGTGCGCGACCCGCGCCTACGGCGGCATCACCCTGTTCATCATCCCGGCGTACCTGATCTACGGCGCGTTCCTGTGCCTGTTCGTGTTCGTGCTGCTGGTGGACCTGCGCGCGGCCTACACCACCTGCGGCGTGCTGGGTGGCGTCGTGTCGGGGGTGGCGATCCTGGCCATGGTGCTCAACGCCACCGCCTCGGTGGTCACCGAGCGCCGCAGCGGGACCCTGGGCCTGCTGGCTTCCACCACCATGCCGTCGTATCGCATCGTGCTGGGCAAGACCATCGGCGTGCTGGCCTACACCGGCCCGCTGCTGTTCAGTGCGTTCGCCCTGCTGACCTTCGGTGCGGCCATCGAGCTGCTGGAGCGTGGCTTCTTCATCTCCCACCACACCGACTACTCGGCGTTCCCCGGCAACCCGCT
>CAZXHG010000083.1:0-35516 GCA_964639985.1 uncultured Rickettsiales bacterium | reverse complement strand
CGGCCGAGGGCAACGAGATCTACGGGCTGTACCTGGCGTTCGTGTACTTCACGCCCTTCCTCGGCGGCATGATCGCCGACCGCTACCTCGGCTACCGCAAGGCCGTGGTGATCGGCGGTGCGCTGATGGCCGCGGGCCTGTTCTCGATGAGTATCCGCGGGTTCTCGCCCTTCGTGGGCGGCATCGTGCTGCTGATCCTGGGCAACGGCTTCTTCAAGCCCAACATCTCGGTGATGGTCGGCAACCTGTACGAGCCGGGCGATCCCAAGCGCGACGCGGGCTTCAACATCTTCTACATGGGCATCAACATCGGGGCTCTGATCGCCACGCTACTCGCCGCGTCCGTGCGCAACGAGCTGGGCTGGCTGTGGACCTTCCGCGTGGCCGGCTTCGGCATCTGCATCGCGCTGGTGATCCTGATGCTGTCGTGGAAGACCCTGGAGAAGGCCGACCGCCAGCCCGAGAAGGATCCCGACGACACCAGCTTCGGCGCGGTCTTCCTCAAGATCCTGCTGCCGGCCTTCACCGTGGGCCTGGCCGCCTTCTTCTTGGCCAAGTCCTACCCGGCGATCACCTTCGGCATGCGCGCGGCCGTGTTCGGCTTCCTGGCCGGCATGATCCCCGTGATCGTGTTCTTCGTGCGGCTCGGCCTGACCGCCAAGCCGGCGGAGCGCCCGGGCCTGCTGGCCCTGCTGCCCGTGTACGTGGCCGGTGGCACCTTCTTCATGATCCTGCACCTCAACGGCAGCGCCATGACCCAGTGGGCGCGGGACACCACCGATCGCGAATCCGGCATCGTGCCGATGACCTTCAAGCAGGAGGCGTTGCCGCGGTACTTCACCAACGCGGGTGAAGACGTGCTGCGACCCCACCCGGACAGCCTGCTCGTCGTGGAGTCCGAGTCCGTGGCCCGCATGTACGGCCAGCAGCGGATGGACGAGGCGGCGGTCAGCGCGGTCGCCGCCCTCGACGGCGTGACCGTGATCGAGGTCGGGGAGGGCGCGGACGAGGCCCACGAGAAGCGGGCCAGCGCGGTGTACGCCGACGGGGTGGTCGAGGTGCGCGAGACCGACGACGGCCACGGCCACAAGACCCTCACCGTGGAGATCCCGGATACGGCCAAGCCCACGCGCACGGTGGCCTTCCTGCGCGAATCCGGTGGCGCGACCATCGCCGCCTACGTGGTCGATGGCCACCTGTTCTCCGAGATCTACGACGGCTACCGCGAGCGGTTTGGCAAGGAACCGCAGTACCTCGCCCCGGGCGAATACCTGCGGGTGGTCAACCCCGAGGTCTACCAGTCGTTCAACCCGCTGTTCGTGATCATCTTCACGCCGCTGGTGGTCGCGTTCTTCGCCTGGCTGATCGCACGCAAGCGCGGAATCACCACCGCCCGCAAGATCTTCCTGGGCCTGGTGCTGACCACCATCTCGCTGCTGATCATGGCCCTGGCCGGCCTGATCTCGGACAACGGCACCATGAAGGTGGCCGGGTTGTGGCTGGCCGGCTTCTACGCCGTGGTCACCCTGGGCGAGCTGTGCCTGTCGCCCATGGGCCTGTCGCTGGTGACCAAGCTCAGCCCCAAGCGCCTGGTCGGCCTGACCATGGGCGGCTGGTTCCTCGCCACCGCCTTCGGCAACAACTTCTCCGGCTTCTTCGGCGGCATCCAGGGCAAGATGGAGCCCGCCCCCTTCTTCCTCCTCCTCGCCGGCCTCGCCGCCCTGGCCTCGGCCTTCATCTTCGTGCTGCTGCCGAGGCTGGAGACCGCGATCAAGAAGTACGGAGCGTGACGGGAAAAAGGGACGCTCACAACTAAACAACTAATTCTGCTGGGATTTCAGAGCCTGGAGACCGGCCAGGGTGCGTCCGGATCCAATCAGTGACTGGAGGCGGCACAGGGGACACGTACAAGTAACTCCGGTGGCATGGGGGCTGTTCGACGCCCCGATGCGAGTTACTCGTGCATGTCCCCGTCCGGGGCCGATCGTTGCTTGGGTTGGTGAGGGAAAAGGGGACGCTCACAACTAAACAACTTTCTTCCTCGGGTTCTTCTCGCCTGGAGGCGGCGTTGTAGACTTCGGATCGGGAGGTGGTCCTTGCTGCCCCGGTGCCTGGTGTTCCTGGTCCTGATGTTGTTCGGCCAGTCGTGTACCGATTTCCCGACCGGCTACATCGGCGACGACGACACCACGCCGGACCTGAGCGACGACGACGACGCGGACGACGACACGGCCGACCTGTGTGACGAGTTCATCGACGAGGAGGAGGGGGAGCCCGACGACTCCTGCACCTCCACCGAGCCCTACGAGACGTTCGATCCGCAGATGGAAACCCTCTGGCAGTGGTCCGATCCGGTGGACGAGCCCGAGCACTTCCAGGTGCTGAGCATGCCCATCGTGGTCGATCTCACCGACGACAACGGGGACGGGCTGTACGGAGAGGGTGACGTGCCGGACGTGGTGTTCATCACCATGGCCAACGAGTGCTACAACTGCGACGGCGTGATGCGCGCAGTCAGCGGGGACGACGGCGCCGAGCTGTGGACCGACCTGTCCGGGACCGAGTTGCCCAGCGGGTTCGCGCCCGCCGCGGGCGAGCTGATCGCCTCCTCGCCCGGCCCCGAGATCGTGGCCATGACCGAGGACGAGCAGCTGATCTGCTACGCCGCCGACGGCTCCATCCTGTGGACCACGCCCACGGGCGAGACCAACAGCTCCGGCGCCATCTCCCTGCACGACATGGACGCAGACGGCGAGCCCGAGATCGTGTACGGCCGCCGTATCTTCGGCCCGGACGGCACCCTGCACGGCGCGGGCGAGTACGGCTGCGGCGAGTCCCACGGCAGCTTCCCGCTGACGTACGCCGTGGACCTCGACGGCGACGGGATCCTGGAGGTGGTGGCGGGCAACGCCGTGTACCACAAGGACGGCTCGGCGCTCTGGTACAACGGCGAGTCCGACGGCACCACCGCGGTGGGGGACTTCGACCTCGACGGCGATCCCGAGATCGTGGTCTCCGGGGACGGCACCCTGCGACTGCAGGACCACACCGGCGCCGTGCTGTGGGGGCCGGTCACCACCCTGGGCGAGTCCAACAACGGGGCGCCCCCGACCGTGGCCGACTTCGACGGCGACGGCCTCCCCGAGATCGGCATCGCCGACAAGTACTACTACCAGCTGTACGACACGGACGGCTCGCTGCTGTGGTCCCACGAGACCGCGGAGACCTCATCGGGCATCACCGGCTCGTCCGTGTTCGACTTCAACGGCGACGGCACGGCCGAGGTGGTGTACGGCGACGAGGAGACCTTCTACATCTTCGAGGGACCGACTGGCGCGATCCTGTTCTCCGAGCCCCAGCACTCCAGCCGCACCAACATCGAGTACCCGGTGATCGTGGACGTGAATGCCGACGGCTCGGCCGACATCGTGCTCACCTCCAACTGCGTGTTCGAGGAGGGGGACTGGGACGCGGTCACCGCGTTCACCGGCACCAACGAGACCGGCTGGTGGCAGACCCGACGGATCTGGAACCAGCACGCCTACTTCGTGACCAACGTGAACGACGACGGCACCATCCCCCAGCACCAGCTCAACCCCTGGGAGGTGCACAACAGCTTCCGCCAGGCCCGCCCCGAGACCGGCTGGGACGGCTACCCGGTGGCGGACGCGGTGCCGCAGATCCAGGGCCTGTGCAGCGACGGCTGCCCCACGGAGATGCGGCTGCTGGTGCGCGTGACCAACGCGGGCGCGGCCGACATCAACGCGGGCCTGCCGATCACCGTGTGGGACGACCACCTCAACGACGTGCTCGGCAGCGCCTACGTGCCCGACCCGATCCCCGCGGGCTGGACCTCGGCCACCGTCGAGATCCCCTACGACCCCCACCTGATCCCGGCCGACGCGATCATGGTCCGGGTGGACATGTTCAGCACGGGGCTGGGGATCCAGCTGGAGTGCGACGAGGGAAACAACGATGAGGTGATCTCGCCGGCGACCTGCCCCTGACTCAGCCCGCCACCACCAGCAGCCCCCCGCCCAGCCCCAGGCCCACGGCCACCAGCTTGATCACGGTCATGCGCTCCCGCAGGAAGATCGCCGCCAGGATCACCGTGTACAGCACGTGCAGCTGGTTGAGGTTGGCCGCGATGCTGACGTCCGTGTACTTGATGCCGCCGAGCCACATCACGTAGGCGAGGTAGGTGCCGACGATCGACCCGGGCAGGATGACCTTCCACGTTGCCGCCGGGCGGAATGCGCTGAAGTACTCCCGGCGCCCCGGCATCAGCGCGGCGGCGGGCAGCATCACGAGCACGCCTCCGGCGATGCGGATCACCGACGCCCACAGCACGGGCGAGCGGTCCAGCGCGGGCTTGGCGAACACCACCGAGCAGGCCATCGTGCCCAGGGACAGCACGCCCAGCGCCGCCCCGGCCACGAGCTTGCGCCGATCCAGGGAGCGCGACTCCTCGCCGTCGGGCAGGGACGCCAGCACCACCGCGGCCAGCACCAGCGCCGCGCCGAGCCACTGCAGCGGGCCCAGGCTCTCGTGCAGGAACACGAACGACAGTCCGATCACGATGGGCGTGTACGACGACCCCACCACGGCCATGCGCGCCGCGCCCAGCAGGTTCAGCGCGTAGAAGAACAGGGTGTCGGCCATGGCGATGCCGATCACGCCGCTGGCGGCCAGCACCCACACGTCCGCGGCCGAGGTCTGCTGCCAGGGGGCGCCTCCCACGGCGAGCATGGTGACGCCGATCAGCACCAGCCCGATGGTCGACTTGTACAGGTTCAGCGCGATCGGGCCGACCTGCTCGCCGCCCTTGCGGAACAGGATCACGGCCACGGCCCAGGCGAGCGGCGCGGCCGCCGACAGGCACTCTCCCAGGTAGGGCACCTCGTTCAGGTCCACGATTCCCGCCCCCGCGCGCAGCGGTTCAGGTTCGTCGCCGCCATACCAGCGCGGCCAGCGCGGCCAGCGCCGCGCTCACCGCCAGACCGGGGGGCGGCGCAGCGGTGTTGCACCCGCCGCAGTCGTCCACCGCGATCACCTCCAGGGCCAGCTCCAGGCAGTCGGCCTCGCCGTCGGGGTTGACCACGCACACGTCGTGGCTGCCCACGTCCAGGCCGTCGGGGAAGTCGCCGGTCACGGTCGTGCCGTCGAGCACGTCGATCGGCATCACCAGCAAGTCGCCGAACAGCAGGTCCGCGTCCTCGTCGAAGCCGCTGCCCGTGACCATGAACTCGATCACGTCGTCCTCGTTGATCGCGGTCGGATCGATGGCGTCGACCTGCAGCGGCCCGACGTCGTCGTCGTCCGCCGGTTCGGTGTCGTCGTCCCCCATCGTGTCGTCGTCATCCCCGGGATCGGCCGAGTCGTCGTCGTCGCCCGCAGCCGGATCCCAGGCCTCGTCCGCCGCCCGGATGATCCAGCTCGCGTCCACGCCCAGCGCCGTGAGCGTCGACCAGGCGTACTCGCCCGCGCCGCCGATGCAGCTCGCTCCGTCGCAGGTCTCGCCGGGCTGGATCCAGCGCAGCCCACCGTCTTGAACGGCGGGCCCCGGGTCCACGCCCACGCCCCAGGCGCCGCAGGGGTCGCTGTCGGCCGCGAAGCACAGCGCGACCGCGAACCGGCCGGCCTCCACCGTGGCGGGGCTGCCCTCGGCGGCCAGGTCCACCTCGATCCAGGTCCACCCGTCGTCTCCGGCCTCGCGCTGCACGCCGTCGGCGCCGCCGAGTACGGCCGCCACGTCCGGGTACAGATGCGTGCCGGCGTCCAGGATCCGCACGTCGAACTGCACGGTGGCGTCGTCCGGACCCACGATCGCGTAGACGTGATCCACGGTGAACGGGTAGGCGGGCGGCGTCAGCACCACGGCCGCGCAGGACCCGGGGCAGGCGTCGAGCTGCAGCTCGACCTCCACGCCATCGGTCCAGCCGTCCACGGCCAGCACCGTGGCCCCGGCGGGCAGCGCGGTGCCCATCATCAGCAGCAGCAGGGGAGTCACCCGGCGCATGCGCGTCCTCCTTTGAAGGCCGGGGGATTCTACCACTCGGGGAGACAATGGTATCTTGCTGTCGCCGATTCTCGGATCGGCATTGCCCAGGGGAGGTGTGATGAGCACGGATCTGACCGAGGTCGAGGCCGAACTGCAGAAGGCCGCCGAGGCATTCGCCCACGAGCTGATCGGGATCGTCCGGCGGGCGCCCGCCTACCAGCTCGGTGCGCTGCGAGCCGCGGCCGAGCCCGCAGCCGAGGCGCCCCCGAAGCCCCGCCGCAAGCGCGCCTGGCCGACCTGCTCGGTGGAGGGCTGCGAGCGCAACGTGTACATGCCCAGCGGCGCGCTCAAGGTCTGCTACACCCACCACCTCGAGGCCGGTGGCCGACCCACGCCGCTGGCGAAGTACAACGAATCGCGCAAGACCTGACGTCTACCGCGGGGTGTGCTCCCACCCCGCCTCCGCGTTGAGCGCCTGCAGGCACGGCATCAGCAGGTTGGGCGCGTCCGTCTGGATGATCGACGACCCCCGACTCCAGATCGCCTCGAATGCCACGCACGGATCGTCGCCGTTGGCCTCGTGTACCGCGGCGGCCGCGTCGGCCGCGCCCAGCGAGTTCTGCGCCACGCGGATGCCCAGCCCGTGCGCGGCCTGGACCAGCGCCGCGTCGGACAGCTGCCACGGCACCTCGATCAGCTCCGGATCGAGCTCGTCCTCGTACAGCGCCAGGTCGACCTCGTCCTCCACGTCCGGCATCACCGCGATGGTCGGGTCCAGGGCCCCCACCTCGAGCCCGTCCTCCACGCTCTCCACCTGGATGTAGACCCAGGCCTGCATGTCAGCGGCCTGCACGTCGGCCACGATCAGGTCGTAGCGGCTGGTCTTGGCGTCGATGTTGACCAGCACGCGGTGCTGGAACCGCGTCAGGAACGCGGCGAACGTGGGGATCGGCTGGTCCTCGATGTCGTCGAACTCCGACACCGCGACCAGCTGCTGCAGCTCCTCCAGTGTCATCTCGTCCACGTCACCGCTGCCGTCCGTGGTGCGGTCCACGGTGGAGTCGTGCATCAGCACCAGCACCTCGTCGGCTGTGGGCCGCACGTCCACCTCCACCAGCTCCACCCCGAAGTCGAGGGCCATCTCGAAGGCCAGCAGGGTGTTCTCGGGCGCGAACATGGCCGCCCCGCGGTGGGCGCAGCCGAACACGTAGTCGCATTCCACGTCGACCATGCAGGCGGGGAGGTCGACCGGGGTCAGGGCGTCGGCCGTGTCGTCGTCGGCCAGGTCATCGTCGTCGGCCAGGGCCGAGTCGTCGTCCGCGGGTTCGTCGGTCGGGCAGCCCGTGGCCAGCAGCAGGGCGGCCGCCAGCCAGCGCAGCGTCACTCCGCGCCCCACCCGGGGTGCGGCCGCGCCTGCTTGACCCACAGGGAGGGCTCGTCGCCCGTGTCCAGGTCGTCGAACTTGAACTCCACGTCCATCGCGTAGAACGAGCCGGGGTTGTAGTAGTACTCCGAGAAGTGCTGGTGGATCGCGTCCAGGGCCACGCCCAGGTCGTACACCTGCGCCGTGGTCAGCACGGTCTCGTCCTCCGGGATCAGCGACGAGTGGGAGAAGTACGTGATGGGCTGGCCCGGGTAGTAGTAGTAGTACAGGAACGAGTCCACGGTCACGCCCGGGTCCGGGTCGACCACCGACTCCTCGCCGATCTGCACGTTGATGTAGAAGCCGGGCTGGGTCTCGTCGAAGAGGTTGTTGGTCAGGGCCACGCCGTTGGCCTCCTCGTCCGGGAACGAGTGGTGGCTGAGGATGGCCATGGCCACCGCGGTGTGGTCGATGCCGTTGTAGGTGCGCTCCTCGAAGGCGCGGAAGTTCCACAGGCTGCCCCACACCTCCCGCACCGCGTCCAGCACCGGTGAGCCCGGGTCGTCGACCTCGCCGCTGGCCGAGCTGTACAGGCCCGCGCCCGTGAAGTCCTCCAGGTCCTCGGCGTTGGTGGACGAGCGGAAGCGCATGCGCGTGTCCGGGTAATCGGTCTCCAGCTTGTCGATCAGCAGCGCCTCGAAGTCCGCGTCCACCGGTGCCACCAGCATGTCGGCGCGCAGCTGTTCGAGGGTCTCGTCGCGCAGGGCCGGGTCGTTCATGAACTCGTCGTCCTCGAGCAGCTCGGCGATGCGCACGTCGAAGCCGTTCAGCTCCTCGAACTGCTTGTAGTAGTACACCGGGATGGCGAACGCCTTGGGGCACGGCACGGCGTCGCCGATCTGCGACATCACCCCGTAGTGGGAGGCCTTGCCGCCGAAGGCCGGGATGTCGTCCACGGTCAGCAGCTCGATGTCCCGCAGGTCGGTCACGGTCAGGTCGATGTCCGGCACCTGCACGTCATCGGGCTTGTTCTCCTCCCACCACTCGTCGGCCTCCTCCTGGGTGACCTCCTCCACCGTCCAGTCGAAGGCGTCGACCTCGTGGCGTACCCACTTGAGATCCAGGGAGCGCAGGAGATCGTCGTCCCACGCCCCGCGCAGGGCCATGTTCGGGGTGCCGCGGTTCTGCGACAGCACGTTGATGTGGGACAGCGGGGTCTGCATCTCGGCGGTGATCAGGCCAGCGACCACGGAGATGTCGTTGGGCACGCCGTCGAGCACCACCACGTCGCGGGGGCTGACGTACACGTCGCCGAGCTCCTCCCACGACACGAACCGCAGCTGGCCCATGCTCTCGCCGAGGTTGAGCGGCTGGTACGTGATATCCGCGAAGATCTCGTCGGTGGTGATGATCGGCACCCAGTCGGGCAGGTCCTCGGCCATGTCCTCCACGTTGGAAGAGGTGGGGTGGAAGTACAGGTCCTCGCCGAAGTAGCTGTTCTCCTGGATGAGGGCGAACGCGGTGGACACCATGTCCGCGCTGGCGCTGTCATAGGGTGCGATCTCGTAGACCCAGACGTCGGGCTCCTCGTAGAAGGTGATCGCGCCGAGCAGGAAGCGGCGGGACGGGCTGTAGTACTCGATCTGGTTGAACAGCGACATGTCGCCCACCGGTGGCAGGCCGTTGCCGTTGAGGTGCTCCGAGGCGAACTCGTAGTGCATCGGGTACTTCTCGGAGTTGGTGAAGTACAGCGCATTCTCGTCGGCCTGGTCGATCACGGTCTTGGCCGAGCGTGAGCCGGGGATGGACGCGTCCAGGGGCCGCGAGGCCAGGGCGTAGAAGTCGTCGATGCAGCCCACCTGCGGGGAGAAGTCCGGATCGGAGCCCTCCTCGAGCACGCATTCCCAGACCGTGCCGGTGGTGTCGTCGTCGTCGTCCGCCGGCTCCTCGTTGTCGCAGGCCATGGGCGCGATCAGGACGATGGCGAGCATCAACAGGACGAGTCGTTGCAGGGCGTTCCGAATTGTCATGAGCTCCACTCCGTGTGCGTGAACCATCTTTGCACCTGCCGTGCCAGCGGGCCAGGGTTGTTGTGAGCCCTGCGGACCGCCGGATGTGGTCCAATGGGGGTCCCAGGAGGAGGGAACCATGGCTCGACATCTGCTCACCGTGCTGCTCCTGTTGCTCCTGTCGGGCTGTGGACCGGCCGAGACGCCGGTCGTCGACGCCCCGGTCGCGGACGCGCCCGAACCGGTGTCCGCCGAATCCGCACCGACGGGCCTGGCCGCAGACGGGATCCCGGCCCACGCTGCCGAGACCGTCGCCCTGCTACGCAAGGGGGACGCCGCGGCCGTGGCGGCGCGCCTGCACTACCCCCCGAGCTACACGGCCGAGCAACGCGCCGCGGACGAGGCCGCGGTTGCGCTGATGATCGGGATCGTGCTCGAGCAGTTCGGAACCCTGATGCTCGCCGATCCGGTGGACGCGCCCGGTCCCCATTACCAGGTGGACATCACCGGCGGTGACGGCGACTACTGGGCTGCGACCCTGCCCGGCCGGTCGATCCGCGAGGTGGGCTACCGCGCCGAGTTCTCCAGGTACGAATCCGGCTACGTGGTGCTGTCGTACATGGAAATCGACTCCGGCTGGGTCACCGGCCAACTGGCCCTGGGCCTCGACGCGACGGTGGCCGACAACGACGAGCGCGTGCAGCAGACCGTGCTGCTGGCGGCCGAGCGCGTGGCCGCGTCCATGGCTCCCGGCCGAGGTCGCTGAGCCCGCACGGGATCAGGGCGCCGCCGGCTCCCGGGCGCACACGAACACGCGCCCACCGATCCGCAACACGAGCTCGCGCTGCTCCTCGCATGTTCTCGGGGGGAACGCTCGACCGGGGGGCAGCTTCACGTGCTGCTCCCCCTCCGCCAGCGGCGGACGCGTCACGTAGTGCTCGTACCTCGCCCGCTCCCCGAACGTGCCCCAGGGCAGCGGCGGGCTCTTCAGCTCCCCCAGAGCCCGGATCGCCGCCACCTCGCGCTCGGTCACCCGCCGCGCGCGATCCTGCGCCGACGTAGCGTCCCCGATGCCGAACACCAGCAGCGCCACGATCCCCGCCTCGACCACCCTGCGGTGCCCGGCCAGCCCGTCCATCAGCACCCGGGCCCCGGCAGGCGCGCAAAGCGCGGCCAGGTACAGCGCGGGCAGGGCCGCGGGCACGTCGTCGCGCCAGTCGGTCAGCACGGCCAGCGCCAGCCCTACCACACCGGGCAGCATCACGTTGCGTCGGGCGGCCGGATCCAGCGCGCCCAGCAGCACCAGCGCCCCGGTCAGCGGCGCGGCCGCGGCCAGCAGCCGCCACGCCCGCTGGGCGGCCAGCCAGGGCCGGGGCCAGTCCAGCTGCTGCAGCACGCCGCGGTCCCCGTGCAGGTAGTCGCCGTGGAACGCCACGGCCACCACGATCGGAAGCACCAGCGCCCCACCCACCCATCGCCAGGGCCTGGCCCCCATCAGCGCCAGCGCCGGCACCCACGCCAGCGCACCGGGGTGCATGGCCACGGCCACGCCCGCCAGCGCCGCCGCCGCCAGCGGCCGGCGCCCGACCCGCAGGGCTGCGGCGGCCAGCAGCGCGGCCGCGCTCGGACCGTACACCTCGGGGAACAGCGCGTGCCGCCAGAACGGCGCCATGCCCATCAGCAGCGCGGGCGCCACCAGCGGTAGCCACCACGGCCCCCGCCCGCGCAGCAGCACCCCTGCCCCCCGCCACGCCGCCAGCGCCGCGATCACCGCCCACAGCGCGGACACCAGCGCCGCCCCACCGTCCCCGAAGACACCCGCGAATACCCACAACTGGACGAGATATCCGAGGTGGAGTGTTCTCTCCGCCAGTCGCCCACCCAGCACCTGGTCGAGGTAGGCGGCGCCGTCGCCCGCGGGCACGCACGTGGTGAAGAGGTACGCGAGCAGGCACGCGAGAGTGGCGAAAAACCCTGTGATGACGAGGAGTTCGGTCCTTCGCAGGCGTGGTCTGGGGCTGGTTGACAGGTCAGGCATTTCGTGCTAGCGTTCGCGCCTTCGTAACTATGCAAAATGTCTAAGAAAAAGCAATACCTCAGCCTCTTTCTCGCCCCCCTCGGCCTCGCTCTGGCCGGGTGCGTGGTCTCCCAGCCGCTGCCCGACCTAGGCGAATGCGCCGACACCGAGGGCCTCGACATCTACGACTACGGCCAGGTCGGCATCGGCACCTGCCTCGCGGGTCCCACGGACATCGCGGTGGTGCCGGGTGACGGCGACGACTTCCACCTGCTGGCGGTCAACTCCAACTTCGAGGTCAACTTCCGGGACGGGTCGCTGGTGGCCATCCCGTTCTCCGGCATCGACCTGGACAAGCCGACCAACTACATGCACGAGGTCGGCGCCTCGGCCGTGTCCCTGCCCACCTTCCCGGCGGGCGTGGGCGTGACCGCGGACGGCACCCAGGCGCTGGTCAGCGCCCGCACGGCCAACAAGCTGATGGGCGAGGAGATCGACCGGATCTATGCGGTCGATCTCGGCGGTCTGTCCGGCGGCGGTGTGCTCGCCATGGCCGAGCGCGGCGAGGACGCCGACGACGAGGGCCGCACCTACACGCCGGTCCCCACCGACCCGTTCACCGTGATCGCGCACCCCGAGACCGGCCTGGTGTACGTGCTCAACCTGACCACCCACGAGGTGACCGTGCTGGACGAATCGGTCACCCCCATCGACGTGCTGGACGTGGTCGGCGGCGGCGACGTGAGCGACGCGGTGTTCGAGGACGTGGACGGCAGCGGATCCAACGCGGACTTCCAGCTGGACGCGTTCTCGGCCTCCATCGCCGACGACGAGACCTGGGAGATCCGCTACCTGGAGGGCACCACGAGCCTGTTCCTGGGCGAGGATCTGGGGGACGGTCGACACCTGTGGCGGCTTGACGCGTCGGACAACCGCACCTTCCTGCGCACCGAGCTGACCGAGCTGGACGCGCCGGGCCCCGGGGACTGGTCCGCGGGCGGGTACGGCCGCGCCACGGTGGTGACCTCGGTGAGCTCGGACGTGGGCTTCCGCCACATGTGGGTCGAGGGCCTGGACGCGGACGGCGTACCCTCCATCGGCGCCACCCAGACCGTGGGCGACTGGTCCGTGGACTGGAGCCTGTCGGAGCTGGCCGAGCCGGTGCTGGACGCCCAGGGCAGCGACTGGCAGAGCGACGGCGTGGGCGATCCGGCCGTGGTGGTGGAGAGCGACGGCGAGGACGTGTGGTTGTTCTACACGGCCCACGGCCCGGACGGCCGCACCCTGGGCGTGGCCGTGGGCGACGGCCGCGAGTTCGATCGTTCGGACAACCCGATCCTGGAGCCTGCGGACTCGGGCTGGGACAGCTCCGAGGTGTACGGCCCGTCCGTGTACCGCTGGGACCTGACCGACGAGGACCTGCTGTACTACACGGGCAGCGACGGCAGCGCCGCGGCCATCGGTCTGGCCATAGGCCACGACGGCACCGGGTTCGAGCGCTACGACGTGGGCCTGGACGAGTCGGGACGAGTCCTCGGACCGGGCGAGGCCGGTACGTGGGACTCCGCGTCCGTGGCGTACCCGACCGTGTTCCAGGACGCGGGCCTGTTCCACATGTTCTACGCGGGTACGGACGGGGAGACCTGGGCCGTGGGCCACGCCACCAGCTTCGACGGCGTGCGCTGGCTGCGTGACCCCGCCAACCCGGTGGTGGAGGACCTCGGCGACGGCGTGACTGCGCCGGTGCTGGGCGCGGTCAAGAGTGCACCCGGCGACTACTTCCGGGTGGAGGGCAGCGTGACCGGCCCGATGACCGATTTGGGGTACGCGGGTGACACCCACGCCTGGCCCGGTCTGTCCTACATCAACACCTACTGCCCGATGATCTTCACGGTCACGGACCGCCAGCTGCTCGGCCGCGGCGACGGCGGCGACGCCTGGGAGGACGGGTCCGGCGGACCGACCGTGGTCGAGGAGACCGACGGTACGCTGACGCTGTACTACGAGACGGTCGAGGACAGCCTCCACCTGCTGGGCGAGGCCACCAGCACCGATGGGCAGGCCTTCGACCGGGTCGGGGGCGTGGCCTTCGCCGACGGCGTGGAGGGCCTCGAGGGCGCGGCGTCGCCCGCAGTGCTCGACCACGACGGTGTACGCTACCTGGCCTTCCACGGCTGGCGCGGCGAGGACGCGGCCATCTACCTGGCCACGGCCGAGCCCGGCAGCGGCGCGACGTTCACCATGGCCAACGGCGGCGAGCCCGTGCTGGAGGAGTCCCCCGAGGGGTGGGACGCGTCCTACGTGGCGTCGCCCTCGCTCGCGGTCGTGGACGGCGCCCTGTGGCTGTACTACGAGGGCTCGGCCGGCGAGGAGGACGCCTCCATCGGTGGGGCCGTGTACGACGACGGCAGCGGGCTGTTCGAGCGCGTGTCCGCCGGCGGCGAGCCCGGACTGGTGTTCGAGGCGGGCGGCATCGGTGACTGGGACGACCGCTGGGTCGGCACCCCGCAGGTGCGCGCCGGGACCGGCGACGACGACGGGTCGTTCGAGCTGTTCTACTCCGCATCCGACGGGTCCACCGTGCGGCTCGGGCGGGCCACGTCCGCGGATGGCCTGGACTGGACGCGGACCCTGGTGGACGGCATCGCCGAGCCGATCCTGGGCCCGGACGAGCTGGGCTTCGACCAGGAGGGCTGCCGCGAACCGTGGGTGATGGACGTCGATGGCCGCCGTACCCTGTGGTACGAGGGGCGCTCCGGCGTGGACGGCGAGATCCCCCGCATCGGCCTGGCCGTGGACCGCGACTCGCAGGTCTGGGTCAAGGCCTGGGCGCCGCTGCAGCGCGACGACGGCTTCGTGCTGGCCACAGCCCACGGCGACGGCGACCCGGCCTCCTCCATCGACCTCGGCGACGACGAGTCCCTGGTGGTGGACGGCTACCTGATCCACGGGTCGGGCGTTTCGGACATGGCCCTCACCCCGGACGGGCGTTTCCTCATCGTCACCAACAAGATGTACGACAACATCTACGTGATCGACGTGTGGGACGACAGCGAGGGCACGGCGATCGACGCCAACTACCACGGCATCGAGGCCATCATACAGGTGCCCAACCACTACGCGGTCACCGGCACCCGCGGCGTGGCGTTCGCCGACGGCGGCGAGACCATGGTCCTGCTGCTGGCGCCGCTGATCGCCATGGAGTCGTCCTCCCGCCGCTACGGCACCGAGGCGGTGCTGGTGCTGGACATCTCGCGGATCCCCGACGACTCCGAGACCGAGCTCATCGACGACCTGGTCGTGGGCTACGCGGCCACCGCCCGCGGGGTGGAGGAGGACGAGGGCAACCCCTCGATCATCAGCGGCGGGCCGACCAACGTGGTGCTGTCGCCGGACGAGACCGTGGCCTACGTGGCCCACTACAACGACAACTCGGTGCACGTGTACCGCCTGGGCGCGGGGCGCGACCCGGCCCTGATCGACGTGATCGAGGGCCTGGGCGATGAGCCGTTCGACCTGGTGCTTTCCCCGGACGGCAGGTACCTGGTCGTGGCCAACTACGTGGGCGAGCTCGAGGGACCCACCCAGAACGTGGTGCACTCCACCATGACGATCATCGACGTGGACCCCGACAGCGACACGTACCACCGGGTGCTGACCACCTTGAGGAACCGGGACGCATGGTAGGCACACACCGGCTGACGTCCTTCCCCTTGCTGTTGCTGCTGGTCGGGCTGGCCCTGCCGGCCTGCGACTCCACCGAGGACTACTTCCACCGGCTGTACGGCCCCACCGACGTGGCCATGATCGCGCCGGGCGGGGTGTTCGAGGTGCCGGTGGCGTACGCCACCAACTTCCGCAACGGGCACATCAGCAAGCTCGATCTCAAGCGCATCGACCTTCTGGTCGAGGAGAGCGCCGTGGCCTGGCAGGCCGCGCCCGATCTGGCCTGCGGCCGCGACCGGGTGCTGGACCAGATCGCGGTGACCACGGACGGCGTATCCCGCATCGACGTGTTCGTGTCCGACAGCCAGCGCGACCAGGTGCTGCGCGTGCCGCACGCCCGGCCCGCGGACGGCGGCGGCGTGGAGTTCGTCACTGCCAGCGGCACGATCCCGGCGGAGCCCGCGGCCGCGGACGTGGACGGCAACGCGCTGGGCAGCGGCGCGCCCGTGCTCGACGGCCTGGAGGTGCGGCCCGGCTACGCCACCACCGAGGACTGGACCGTGACCTACGAGGGCCAGGCCTGGGTGGTGGTGGGGACCCGCAGCGGCCTGCAGCAGCGCCAGGCCCTTCCCGGCCTGCGCTATGACAGCGACGGCGAGGAGATCGCCTTCACGGTGCTGCACGGCGGCGGCGATGTGCCCGAGGGCGCGCAGTTCGCATTTGCCGTGGACACCGGCATCGTGGAGTTCGACCTGCCGGGCATCGTGGTCGACCTGCAGGTCACGCCGGGGCAGACCCTGGTGCTGGCCACGGTGGTGGACTACCTGGGCGGTACCGGCGGCCTGTGGATCTACGAGGACGACGAGAACCAGACCTGGCTGGACCTGCCCGCGGGCACCATCCCCGAGAACATGGGCTTCTCCCGGGACGGCGACGCGGTGTTCGTGGCCGACTCGTCCGACGCCAACCGGGTGCTGGAGTTGACCTTCGACGAGGGCGATCCCGACTCCTTCGAGGTCACCGAGATCCCGGTCACCGAGCCCAACATCGACGTGGCCCACGCCCACGACCCGGGCATGGACCACCTGTTCGTGGCGGCCGCCTTCTCCGAGACCGTGGAGATCATCGACCTGGCCAGCGGCGATCCCCTGGACGTCAACCCCTGGACCCCGGAGGTCGACCCGGTGTTCATCGGGTCGCTGATCACCGGCCTCGACGCCAGCGAGGGCACCCTCGGCCTCAACTCGATCACCCCGCAGGACCGCTTCGAGGACAAGTACGTGGTCGTCGCCACCACCTTCGCCGGCTATCTGCACGTGATGGAGGCGGACAGCGGCTGCCAGGCGGCGGAGACCTCGTTCGGCCCGTACCTGGAGTACGCGGACCTGGGCTCGGCCGTGTCCTACGTGGACGTGGGGCCGGCCAGCGACTCGCAGCTGCTCGCGGACACGATCACGGGCGAGGAGGTCTCGATCAATCCCTGCGGCGGCGTGGCCCACGACCAGCTGTGGACCCTGCGCTACCGCGAGGACCTGCTGGCCTGGGAGGTGGAGGGCGAGCTCAGCGGCGTGCAGGGGGGCCTGGCGCGGGAGGACCTGCGCTACGTCAGCGACGACGGCGAGATCTCGTTCGTGATCGCATCGGGCGCGCGCGCGTCTTCGGACGGGGACTGGATCCAGTTCTCGGTCAACGACGGCGTCAGCGCCGTGGGCGTGCTCGAGCTGCCCGCCGACCCGCTGGTGTTCACCGACGTCTACGACACCCGCGAGGGCGCTTGGTGGGAGCACAGGGAGCGCCAGGTGGCCCTCGTCGCCAACGCGGGCAACGACGTGGTGATGTGGGTGCACATCGAGGGGTATGGCACCGGGGGGCTCAAGTACTTCAGGTAAAGAAGCGGGGCCGCGGCCCCGGGAACACAACGAGCAACGGGAGAGAAACCATGACAGACGTCGTCATCGTCTCGGGAGCCAGGACCCCCATCGGATCGTTCAACGGGAGCCTGTCGTCGATCCACGCCTGCAAGCTGGGCGCGGCCGCGATCCAGGCCGCGGTGGAGCGGGCCGGCATCGACGGCGGGATCGTCGACCAGGTGATCATGGGCAGCGTGCTGCCCGCCGGCCTGGGCCAGGCGCCCGCCCGCCAGGCCATGCGCTTCGCCGGCCTGCCCGACCACGTGCCCGCCACCACGATCAACAAGGTCTGCGGTTCGGGGCTGCGCGCCGTGATGATGGGCGCCGCCGAGATCATGAGCGGCCAGGCCGACGTGGTCGTGGCCGGTGGCATGGAGAACATGAGCCAGACCCCGTATGCGCTGCCCAAGGCCCGCACGGGCTACCGGATGGGCAACGGCGCGGTCGAGGACCTGATGGTCAAGGACGGGCTGTGGGACCCCTACGGCGACAAGCACATGGGCATGTACGCCGACATGTGCGCCGAGACCGAGGGCATCTCCCGGGAGCGGCAGGACGACTTCGCGGCCGAGTCCTACAAGCGGGCGATCGCGGCCACGGCCGACGGCCTGTTCGCCGAGGAGATTGCCCCTGTAGCCGTGCCCCAGCGCAAGGGCGACCCGGTCATCGTCGAGATCGACGAGGAGCCCCAGCGGTTCAACGAGGGCAAGATGCGCAAGCTGCGCGCCGCCTTCAACCGCGACGGCTCGGTCACCGCGGGCAACGCCTCTTCGATCAACGACGGCGGCTCGGCCGTGGTGCTGATGAGCGCGGACAAGGCCGCAGAGCTGGGCCTCGAGCCGATGGCGAAGATCACGGCCATGGCCAGCCACGCCGAGCCCCCCGAGTGGTTCACCAAGGCCCCGGCCTACTGCTGTGACAAGGTGCTGGACAAGGCCGGCCTGACCGCGGACGACATCGACCTGTGGGAGGTCAACGAGGCCTTCTCCGTGGTCGCCCTGTTCACGCAGGACCACGTGGGCTACACCGACGACAAGTGCAACGTCAACGGCGGCGCCGTGGCCATCGGCCACCCCATCGGCGCCTCCGGCAACCGCATCTTCGTGACCCTGCTGCACGCCATGGAGGCCCGGGATGCGAAGCGCGGCCTGGCCACCCTGTGCATCGGCGGCGGCGAGGCCGTGGCCGTCATCATCGAGAGGTGATCCCATGACCATCGACACCATCAACACCATCGGCGTGGTCGGCGCCGGCCAGATGGGCGGGGGCATCGCCCACGTCTCGACCCTGATCTCCGGCCGCGACGTCATCCTGACCGACATCTCGCAGGACCTCGCCGACAAGGGCAAGGCCCTGATCGGCAAGTTCCTGGCCAAGGGTGTGGCCAAGGGCAAGCTCGACCAGGCGACCGCGGACGCGGCCCTGGCGCGCGTGCACGCGCACGGCTCGATGGACCCGCTCGAGGGCGCGGACTTCATCATCGAGGCGGCCACCGAGAACGAGGACCTCAAGCTGAAGATCTTCGGCATGCTCGACCAGATCGCCCCCAAGGGCGCGATCCTGGCGTCGAACACCTCCTCGATCCCGATCACCCGCATCGCCTCGGCCACGGGCCGGCCCGACCAGGTGATCGGCATGCACTTCATGAACCCCGTGCCGATCATGAAGCTGATCGAGATCATCTCCGCGATGCAGACCTCGGACGAGACCCTGGCCACCACGGTCGCCCTCGGTGAGTCCATGGGCAAGACCTGCATCGGCGCCAAGGACTACCCGGGCTTCATCGCCAACCGCATCCTGATGCCCTACCTCAACGAGGCGTTCTTCGCCCTGTTCGAGGGCATCGGCGACGCCGAGGGCATCGACGGCGTGATGAAGCTGGGGACCAACGTGCCCATGGGCCCGCTGACCCTGGCCGACTTCATCGGCCTGGACACGGTGCTGGCCATCCTCGAGGTGCTGCACGAGGGCCTCGGCGATCCCAAGTACCGGCCCTGCCCGCTGCTGCGCAAGTACGTGGAGGCTGGCTACCTCGGCCGCAAGGTCGGCCGCGGCGTGTACGAGTACTAGGGGAGAGACCACATGACCGAAGAACTCGTCCTGCGCGAGATGGACGGCCGCATCGCCGTCATCACCATCAACCGTCCCCATGCGCTCAACGCGCTCAACGTCGACGTGATCCGCCAGCTCGGCGCCCAGATCGACGGGGCCGAGGCCGACGGCGCCCAGGCCGTGATCGTCACCGGCGCGGGCAAGGCGTTCATCGCCGGCGCGGACATCAAGGGCTTCGACGCCGTGCCCCGCACGCAGCTCGCCGAGTTCGCCCGCCTGGGCCAGGAGAACTTCGGCAAGCTCGCCACCTTCCCCGGCCTGACCCTGGCCGCGGTCAACGGCTTCTGTCTCGGCGGCGGCTGCGAGGTGGCCATGTGCGCCGACCTGATCATCGCCGAGGACAAGGCGCTGTTCGGCCAGCCCGAGGTCAACCTCGGCCTGATCCCCGGCTACGGCGGCACCCAGCGCCTGATCCGCCGGGTGGGCATGCAGCGCACCCTGGAGCTGTGCCTCACAGCCCGCATGGTCGGCCCGGAAGAGGCCGTGCGCATCGGCCTGGCCCTGGAGCACGTGCCCGCCGGTACGTCCGTCGAGCGCTGCAAGGAGATCGCGAAGATGGCGCTGAGCAAGGGCCCGGTCGCGGTCAAGCTGGCCAAGCGCGCCATCCACATGGGCGCGGAGATGGACCTGGAGAAGGGCCTGCAGCTGGAGACCAACCTCTTCGGCCTGGCCTTCCACACCGAGGACGCAGTCGAGGGCGTGTCGGCCTTCATCGAGAAGCGCAAGGCCGAGTTCAAGGGCTGCTAGGGAGACAGACGATGGACTTCAAGCTCAACGAGACGCAGCAGATGCTGCAGGACATGGTGCGTTCGTTCGCCAACGAGCAGCTCGTGCCCCGGGCCGAGCACCTCGACCGCGAGGGCGAGTTCCCCTGGGACTCGTGGAACGCGATGGCCGAGCTGGGCCTGCTGGGCATGGTCGTGCCCGAGCAGTACGGCGGCCCGGAGATGAGCAACCTGGACTACGTGACCGCGCTGGAGGAGATCGCCGTCGGCTGCGCGTCCACCTCCACGGCCATGTCCGTGCAGAACTCCCTGGCCATCTTCCCGGTCCAGAACTACGGCAACGAAGCCCAGAAGGCGAAGTACCTCCCGCGGATGGCGTCGGGTGAGTGGGTCGGCTGCTACGGCCTCACCGAGCCGGGCGCGGGCTCGGACGCCGGCTCGCTGCGGACGTCGTGCGTGCGCAAGGGCGACACCTGGCTCCTCAACGGCACCAAGCAGTTCATCACCAACGCCCCGGAGGCCCACGTGGCCGTGGTGTACGCGACCATGGATCCGGCCATGCGTCACAAGGGCATCTGCGCCTTCATCCTGGAGAAGGACTTCCCCGGCTACAGCATCGGCAAGCACGAGGACAAGATGGGGATCCGCGGCTCGACCACGGCTCCGATCGTGATGGAGGACTGCGAGGTCCCGGCCGAGAACCTGCTGTTCGAGCAGGGCCGCGGCTTCACCGTGGCCATGGCCACCCTGGACGGCGGCCGCATCGGCATCGCCACCCAGGCCCTGGGCATCGCCCGCGCCGCGCTCGAGGCGGCCACGACCTATGCGCAGGAGCGCGAGCAGTTCGGCGCCCCCATCGCCCGGCTGCAGGCCATCCAGTGGAAGCTGGCCGACATGGCCGCCCGCATCGACGCCGCGCGGCTGCTGATCCGCCGCGCCGCCTGGTTCAAGGACCAGGGCGAACGCCACACCATGGAGGCCTCGATGGCCAAGATGATGGCGTCCGAGACCGCCGTGTTCTGCGCCAACCAGGCCGTGCAGATCCACGGCGGCTACGGCTACACCAAGGAGTACGTGGTCGAGCGGCTGTACCGGGACGCCAAGATCACCGACCTGTACGAGGGCACCACCGAGATCCAGCGGCTGGTGGTGGCGACCAACCTGCTCAAGGGCCAGTACCGCGGCGCGGACACCCCGTGAGCGCGCGCATCCTGCTGGCCAAGCCCGGCCTCGACGGTCACGACCGCGGCGCCAAGGTGGTCGCGCGGGGCCTGCGCGACGCGGGCTTCGAGGTGATCTACACCGGGCTGCACCAGACCCCGGAGATGGTCGCCCGCACCGCCATGCAGGAGGACGTGCACGCGGTCGGCCTGTCCATCCTCAGCGGCGCGCACGCCACGCTGGTCCCGGCGGTGCAGCAGGCCATGGCCGAGGCGGACCTCGGCGAGGTGCCGCTGGTGGTCGGCGGCATCATCCCCTCGGAGGACGCCGACGCGCTGCGGGCCGCTGGTGTGGCCGCCGTGTTCGGTCCCGGTACCACCCTGGCCGACATCGTGCGCTTCTTCGACGAGGCCGTCGGGCGCAAGTGAACGATCCCGCGGCCGACCTGGTCATCTTCGATCTCGACGGCACCCTGCTGGACTCCCACCGGGACATCTACCGCTGCGTGGTCATGGCCCTGCACGACCTCGGCGTGCCCGACGCCACGTACAAACAGGTCGCGGCCCACGGCGGGATACCGCTGCACATGTTCCACGAGGCCTTCGGGCTGCCCGTGCCGTACGAGCGGTTCCTCACCCACTACCGCGCCCTGCAGGACGTGCACGGCCTGGACACCACCCGCCCGTACGACGGCGTGCCCGAGCTGCTCGCCTCCCTGGCGCCCGTGCCCCTGGCCGTGGCCTCCACCAAGCCCACCGTGCGCGTGGTGCAGCACACCACGGCCCTGGGCATCGACCGCTTCTTCGCCCACCTGCAGGGCACGGACCAGCCCCCCTACAAGCCGGATCCCGCGATCCTGTACCTCGTGCTCGAGCGGTTCGACGTGGACCCGGCCCGCTGCTGGATGGTCGGCGACCAGGTCACCGACATCCAGGCCGGCTCGGCCGCGGGCATGCGTACGCTTGGCGTGACGTGGTCCGATGCAGGGGAGGGGGAGCTGCGCGAGGCGGGGGCGGATCAGGTGGCCCACAACGTGGGCCAGATGGGGGACCTGCTCGGACGTTGAATCCGGATCAGGTAGATCGGGTCAAGGAGGCCGCAGGCCGACGGACCCGACACTCCGGATCAGGGCGCGAACGTATAGGTGAACGTATCCGAATACCCGTACGAGTCCTCCGCGTACACCGTCACCTCGTACATGTCACCGCAGTACAGGTTGTTGCCGTTGCCCTCCTCGATCCAGCCGCCCCACACGCCGTCACCCTCGTAGTTCATGGTGTACTCACCGTCGATGGCGCCGGTGGAGTAGTTGGCGTACGTCACCGTCACCCACTCCACGTCGTTGAAGCCGTCGTGGTCGTTGACCAGGGCCTGGAACTCGAACACCCAGTCGTGGCCGCTCTCGTAGCAGTCCGACCAGGTGTCCACCGGGGACTCGCTGATCGAGGGCGCGGAGAAGTCGTCGCCGAGCACCAGGGAGTCGGAGTTGCCGTCCCAGTCCTCCACGTAGAACACCACGTCGTACGTGTCGCCGCAGTACAGCTCGGTCTCCCGCTCCCAGCTCCACGCGCCCCAGGTGCCGCCGCCCTCGTCGAACAGGTCGACCTGGTCCACGTAGTCGCCGGAGAACACATCGTAGAAGGTCACGTCCACCAGCCGGATGTCGCCGAGACCGTCGGCGTCCCAGACCTCGGCCTGGTACTCCCAGTAGTAGTCGTGGCTGGGCGCGTCGTACTCGCAGAACCAGTACGTATCGCCGTTGTCGTAGACCACCGGGTCCGAACCGTAGTCGCGTGGCTCGTCGATCACGAAGAAGCAGCCACCCAGGCTCATGGCCCAGAGCATCGCGGCGAGCGTGGGGATCATCCATCGTGTGGTCAACATCGGTCCGTCTCCTTTGCTGAGGACCACCCCGGTGGTCCGTCGTCCTTCGCTACGTGCCCTCTATGACGATGGTCATATCGCGGAAATTCAAAAGCTGAAAGGGTTATGGCAACGAAGTAACGAGCTGGTAATTCACCGCAACCGGGCCAGGAAGCCCTGGAACATGCGGGACTCGGCGAACCCCTCCATCACCGGATGGTCCAGCGCCGGGGGGGCGGCGTGGCCGCTCCGGATCTCGCGGCCACAGGCCGCGGCCCGCTCTCGCACCTGGCGGCGCAGCTGGTCCGGGCGGGCGCCGCGCCGGTTGAGGCAGGCCAGCAGCGTGCCCCCGGGCGCCAGCACCCGCAACACATCGTCGAGCAGGGGCCCGTAGGAGCGGTCCACATACCACCCCTTGCCTCCTCGCGCCGAGACCGGCGGGTCCACGATCACGAGGTCGAAAGAAGCGTCCGCCTGCGCGCGCGTGAACGCCACCGCGTCGGCCTTCCGCGTGTGGTGGCACGCCGAAGGCAGGCCGTTGAGCGCGCGATTGCGCCGGGCCGTGCGCAGGGCCGGCGCGGACAGGTCCACGTCCACGGCCCGCTCGGCGCCCGCGACCAGCATGGCCAGGGAGAACACCCCGGTGTAGGCGAACAGGTTGAGCACGCGGGGGAAGGGGCCCGCCTCGACCAGCTGCGCGCGGTTGTCCCGCTGGTCCGGGTAGATGCCGGTGGCCAGGCCGCCGAAGGGCCGGCACAGCACGGTCAAGCCGGCCTCGCGCACCTCCACCTCGGCGTTCTCATCGAGCACGCCGCGTACGGCCCGGCCCCGCACGCTCGCGCGGCGCAGGTCGTCGAAGTGGTCCTTCTCCCAGACCGCGGAGAGGTCCAGCTCCCTGCACAGTACGTCGTACACCGCCCCGCACCAGGGCGCGGCGCAGCGCGCCTGCCGCACGGCTACCAGGGCGTCGCCGTAGCGGTCCACGAACAGCCCGGGCAGGCCGTCCGCCTCTCCGTGCACCAGCCGGACCACGTCCGTATCCGCCCGCTCCAGCAGGTCGGCACGGCGCCGTAGCGCCGCCAGCGCCCGTGCGCGTGGCTCGAACGACTCCTCCGGCCGACCCACCACCCGCGCCACGACCCGCGATCCGGGATCGGCCAGGGCCAGCGCCAGGTCCCTGCCCGACCGGTCACGGAGCCGGACCCGGTCCCCGGCCTTCAGTCCGGCCAGCGAGCCAGTGTCCCGATCGGGCAGCACCCAGGGGTGTCCCCGGGCCAGGATGCGCGCCGTGGCCTGGCTCACGCGCAGGGTGCGGGGCTCGTGGCTCATGGCGCCCACCATGGCCGCGTCCGCGTCCGTCGTCAAGGACCGCGCCGGACCGGCGGTGGTATGGTCGGGACCCGGCATGGGCTCGCACCTTCCCCACCGCCGCCACCGCAGACGCCGGCCTCTCCGGGACCGCACCCTGGTGATCCGCGTGCCCCGACCCCTGGTGCGGTGGCTGCGCCGTCCCGGCCGGCTGACGCGCGGGCTGGTCCGGGGGGCGCTGCTGGCAATATCGACGGCCGTGGCGCTGCTGCTGGCCGAGGGGCTGGCCCGGGTGACGGAGCGGCCCAGCGGCTACGTGCACGAGGAGCCCTGCGACACGGCCGCCTACCAGCTCGTGCCGGACGAACGGGGTTTCGCGCCCCTGCCCGGCATGAGGGAGTACAACGGGCACGGCATGCGCGACCGCAGCTACGATCTGCCCCCGGCCGAGGGCACACGTCGTATCGTGGTGCTCGGGGACTCGGTGGCCTACGGACCGGGCGTGGGCGTGGAGAGCATCTTCGACAACCAGCTCGAGGATCGGCTGTCCGAGGACGGCGCACCGGTGCAGGCCTACAACCTGGGCGTGCCCGGGTACAACACGGTGCAGGAGCGGGCCGCCCTCGAGCAGGTCGGGCTGGCCCTCGACCCGGAGCTGGTCATGGTCGTGTGGACCGCCAACGACCGCGCCGTGTCGCCCACCATCGTGGTCACCGACGACGGCCTGGTCAGTGCGTACGAGGCGGACGTGTACGTGCCCGTGCTGGTGCGGCCGCCGCCACGGGTCGAGGCCTGGCTGGTGAAGCGGTCGGCGCTGTACCGGATGGGCTCGGCGGCGACGGCGCGGACCTGGGCCGGCCTGCGCGGCGACGGCGCGGTGTCCGTGTACTCCCTGGCCGCGGTGGCCAATCGCATCGCCATGCTGGACATCGCGGACACGGCGCGGGATCACGGCGCGGGCGTGCTGTTCGTGCTGTTCCCGACCCTGGACGACGTGGGCGAGGACCACCTGCACGGCCAGACCCGCGAGTTCCTGGAGCATCACCGGCTGCCGGTGGTGGACCTCGCCGAGGTGTTCGCGGGTATGGACGCGGCCACCTTGCAGGCCTTCCCCGGGGACCGGGTGCATCCCAGCGTCCTGGCCTGCGACCTCGCCGCGGCGCGGGTGGCTGAAGAGGTACGCGCGCGAGGCTACGGCATGGGCCTGGAGCGCGAGCGCGTCCGCCTGCACGCCGAGACCCACTCGACGCTGCTGGAGAATGCCGAGCTGCCCCTGGACGGCTCGCTCATGGCCCGTGTGTCGACCACGGAGTGCGACCCCCTGGACCGGCGCGCGGCGCGGTTCGGCGACGATCGGGGCGACGCCACCATGGACGGGGGCGATCTGCGCGACCTGGGCGTGGCCGTGTGCGGTGACGAACTCCGCGTGGGCCTCGAGGTCGCACCCTCCCTCTCCACGGACCTGGAGGTCGTGATCAGCCTTCGCCTCGGCGGGGTGGGGGAGGGCATGCTGGTCGTACCCGGGGATCCTGCGCAGCCCGCGTACGTCCGGTTCCCCCTCGACACGGTCATGCCGGTCGAGCCCGTGGTGGAGCGCAGCGGCGCGGTCCTGCGCGTCACCTACCCGGTGCTGCAGCTGCCCGGCTGCAGCCAGCACTGCGAGTGGCACCTGGGACCCACCGCGGTGGTGCACGGCGCCACCCAGGCCATCGTGGACGACCACCGCCTGAGCTATCGCGTCAACTGGCCCAACCCGACGACCACGTTCTGACCCCGGAGGGCTTGGAGTCCACGTTTCCGGGGCGGCGTGCACTCAACAGCCCCTGGCCATCTGCGGTGGCTGTGCTACCTTGGGGCCACGGGAGGAACGACCGTGGCACGCAGACTACCGGCCCTGTTCGCGCTCGCCTTCCTGCTGGTCGGGTGCGAGACGCTGTACGACCGCTACACCCCCGTCGTGGCGGAGATGTTCATCCTCAACGTCGAGCACGAGCTGCGCGACGGCGACGGGATCGACTTCGACGACGACTACGTCGACGGCCGCACCACGGTGCGCGTGTACCTGTCCGAGGCCGACGAGGAGCACGAGATCGGCATCATCCCGGCCGAGGGCGCGACCGTGCTGCTGTGGGGCCCCAACATGGGCACGGTCGAGCTGACCGAATCCGGCGCCGGCCTGTACGAGGCCGACAACTTCGACGGCCTCAAGTACGACGGCTACCTCGAGTACGAGCTGAACGTGATGTACGACGGCAAGGAGCGGCTGGCCACCATCTGGCTGCCGGCCTCCCCCTGGGCCGACATCCCCTCCACCCACCGCGCGGGCGAGTCCCTGTCCCTGGGCCTGGCCCCGGACGACTTCGACAACGCCATGGCGATCGCCATCAGCGACACCGGCGAGGTCCTGTACGACGACGCCCCCCAGACCCAGGAAGAACTCCTCGAGTTCGCCGCCCACACCGGCGTCGGCACCTACACCATCCCGGGCGAGGCCTTCCCCCAGGCTGGCCGCATGGAGGCGGTGGGCGTGGCCGGCGTCCGCGTCACCCGCGGCGAGGAGAGCTTCGAGAACTTCAACCACGACCTCTGCCGCCTCGTGGCCGGCTCCATGCAGCTGATGAAGGTCGAGGTGGAGTAGCCAGAACAAAAGGGACGTTCATGAATTGTTGAGTTTTCCAGCGGAGCCGATCGTTGTACGGCGAGCCGACGGAAAAAGGGACGTTCATGAGTTCATGAGTTCTTGGCTTGTTGGGACCGTCCGGATCCGACCGGTGGCTGCGGGCGGGACGGGTTCAGGCCGCGACTTGGGGTCGTTTCGGACGTTGTTGGGGTGCATCGAAGTCGGTTGGACGATCCCAAGTCGCGAACTGACCCCAGCGGAAGCGGTTCGTTGCCTGGGTTGGTTGCGACGGGTGGCTGGCGGGCGGAACGGTGATCAGCAGCCCCAGCCGGGGCACCAGTCTGGGGGCACCACGAACGCGTCGGCTTCGCCCTGGCCGAGGACCGGGTGGTCGATGCCGATGGTACCGGCGCCGGTCATCTCGCCGCCGACGAGGATGCCGCCGTCGATGATCTCGGCGTCGCCGGCGTAGTTCAGGGTGCCGGAGTCGGTGTGGGTCTCGTAGGGGGTGAACGACCAGGTCACGTCCGCGGGATCGAGCAGCTGGTAGAGGACGTCGTCGTCGTAGCCAGCGTCGGCGTTGCCGTCCACGCCCACGTGGAACAGGGCCGGGAAGAGCTCGCGTTCGTACTCCTCGATGCCGGTGCCCTGGATACGGACCCAGGCCACGCAGAGGAGCTCCTGCTCGAGGCAGAGGTCGTCGACGTCCTCCACCCAGACCGCCATGTAGAGGGAGGCCTGGTCCACGGCCACGGTCAGTGAGACCAGGCCATGGCCCTCGGTGCCGTCGGCGTCGACCACGTGCACCTCGATGGCGAACGTGCCCTCCTCCACCGGTACGCCGGTGACGTAGCCGTCGGCATCAATGGACAGCCCCTCGGGGAACTCGCCGCCCACCTGCTGCCACTGCAGCGGGGGCAGCGCATACCCCACGGGCAGCAGCCGCTCGGAGTAGTCCTCGTACAGGGGCGCGTCGGGCAGCTCCTCGGGCACGCCCACGGTCGGCTCCTCGGAGGTGTCGTCGTCCTGCTGCCCGCCCGTGGTGTCGTCGTCCTGGGGGATCTTGCGGATGCAGCCCGTGAGCAGCAGGACGACGGCAAGGATGGTGAGCGTGCGCACCGGTGCTTCCCCAGTGCCCTCCATTGTCGCAGAGATGTGCGCTATTCGACAGCGATGGCGTACGGCAGCATGGCCACGGGCTCACCCGACCCCAGCAGCGGCGCGGCCGCCAGCAGCTGGTCGAGGGCGTCGCCCGCCGCGGGCAGCAGCTCGCGCAGCGGACCGTCCACCTCGATGGTCACCGAGCCGCCGGGCGCGTCCAGCATCTCCTCGAGCAGGGTCCGCGGGACGGGCAGCACCACCAGGGAGACCTCGTCGTCGGGATCGATGCCGGCCAGCTCCTTGGCCACGGCGAGCGCGTCGCGGAAGCCGCCTACCTGGTCGACCAGCCCCACCTCCAGCGCCTGGGTGCCGGTCCACACGCGGCCCCGCGCCACCCGGTCGATCTCCTCGGTCTCCACCCCCCGGCCCTCGGCCGCCTTGGTGATGAAGGTGTTGTAGAAGTCGGCCACCATCTCCTCGAGCTTGGCCCGCTCCTCGGGCGTGAACGTACGCGACGAGGCGAGCAGCCCGGCGTAGTCCCCCCGCTCCACGGTCTGCACGCTCAGGCCGACCTTCTCGTACAGGCCGGCGAGGCTGAACTTGCCGGAGTACACGCCGATGGAGCCGGTGATGGTGCCCGGCTCGGCCACGATCGAGTTGGCGGCCATGGCGATGTAGTAGCCGCCCGACGCGGCGTAGTCGCCCATGGATACGACCACGGGCTTGACCTCCCGGGTGAGCACCACCTCCCGCCAGATCAGGTCGCTGGCGAGGCCGGAGCCCCCGGGGGAGTCGATCCGCATCACCACGGCCTCGATGCTCTCGTCCTCGCGCGCGTCCCGCAACACGCGGGTGATGGTGGCCGAGCCCATCGTGCGCTCGCCACCGTAGTAGGGGGGCGAGCTGTCGCCGGGCATGATCGTGCCCTCGCAGTAGATCACCGCCACCTCGGGGCCCTTGCCCAGGCCGAGGCTCTGGGGGCGCACCCGTGCGTAATCGCCCAGGCCGATCAAGGCCCAGTCCTCGGCGTCCGCCGGCTTGAAACGGGCTTCCATCTCGTCGCGATACAGCAGCTCGTCGACCAGGCCGGCCTCCACGGCCGCCTTCGCGGTCATGGGCGGGTCGTCGAAGATGGCGCGCACCTGCTCGTCGGTCAGCCCGCGGTCCGCGGCGATGCCGCCCACGATCTGCCCGTAGAGGTCGTCGGCCATCGACTCCAGCACCTCGCGGAACGCCTCGCTCATCTCCTCGCGCATGAACGGCTCGACCGCACTCTTGTACTGGCCCACGCGGGCGAACTCCGCCTCCACGCCGAGCTTGTCCAGCGTGCCCTTGTAGAAGGTCACGGCGAAGCGCAGCCCGGTCAGCAGCATCATGCCCTCGGGGGGCATGTAGACCTCGGAGCAGGCAGAGATCAGGTAGACCTCCTTGGTGCCGCCCGCCTCCATGCGGCCGATGATCGGCTTGTCCGTGGTGTCCCGGTAGCGGTGGATGGCCGCACGCAGCTCCTGCACCTTGCCCAGCCCGGTGGCGAGCGGGCCCACCTGCACGATCACGCCGGCGATGCGGTCGTCGACCGCGGCCTTGCGCAGCGCCGAGTCCACCTCGATGATCGACAGGCCCGCCTCCGCGCCGAGCAGCGCAGCGAAAGGGTCCTCGGGCATGGGCTGCTCGCTGACGTCGCCGTCCAGCCGGATCACCAGCCAGGACTCGTCCGGGATGGCCGGGCCGCTGCTGGCCAGCAGCACGAACACCCCCAGGGCCGCGACGACCAGGGTGAAGAATACCAGGGCTCCGACCAGCAGCAGGAAGGTGGTGCGGCGCTTCATCCCGCCGCTCACAGGGCGATGTCGTAGATCTGGATGGCCGCCTCGGCCTTGAGGCTGTCACGCCAGGCCTGCAGCCGCTCGTATCGCTTGCGCCGCACCAGGGTCGTGCGGACCTCGTCCGCGGCAGCCTCGTAGCCGAACGCGTCGGGCAGCTTCTCCTCGACCACACGGAACACGATCCAGTTGTCGAACACGCGGAACGCGGTGGGTGGGCCCTTGCCCATCTCCTCCTGGGTCAGGGCGGCGGCCAGGATGGCTGGCGACGAGCCGACGCGCGGGATGGACGGCTCGCCCACGGCGAACAGGCCGGTCTCCTGCACGCGCAGGTTCTTGGCGTCCATCCTGTCGGTGGGGTCGTCGCCCTGGCTGAACGGCACGGCCAGCTCCTCGGCGAACTGGCGGGCCATCTCCGGGGCCTCCTCGTCCACCAGCAGGCGCTCGGCGATCTCCAGCTTCACGTCCTCGTAGGCGTTGTCCGTGGCCTCCTCGACCTCCTCCACGCGCACGATGTGCAGCCCCAGCGAGGTCTCGATCACGCCGGTCGTGTCGCCCGCGTCCAGGGCGAACACCGCGGCCTTGAACGCCTCCTCGCCGTAGGGGTCGCCCGCGCGGTTCTCGTCGAAGTAGCCCAGGTCGCCGGCGAATGCGGCAGTGCGGTGCTCGCTGTACTCCGCGGCCAGGTCGGCGAAGCTGGCCGACTCGGCCTCCACCCGGGCCAGCACATCGGCCATGCGAGCCTCCACCTTGTCCACCAGCGCCTGCGGGGCGTCCGGCCCCACGGCCATGAAGATCTGGCTGGCCTTGACCCGCTTGGGCTTGTGGTAGAGCCGCTCGTAGTTGTCGTCGTAGTACTTGCGGCAGTCGTTGTCGTTGTCCTCGGCGTATGCGGCCACACGCTCCTCGGACGCGTCCACGTCGGTGCGGAACAGGGTGGAGGAGATGCGCAGGAACTCCAGGTTGAGCTCGTGGTGCTCCTTGTCGTACTGCTCCCGGACCTCGGCCTCGCTGACCTGAACGGCGCGGCGGATCAGGGTCTCCATCCGCTGCACCAGCAGGTCCTCTCGCTGGTTCTCCTCGAACGTGGCCTTGCTCTGGCGGTACCGCTGCAGCTCCGCCTGGTAGAGCTCCTTGTCGAAGCGTCCCTCGTCGTCCTGGAACTGGCGCATGCCCATGATGTGCAGGGCCAGCTCGTGGTCGCTCACCACGATGCCCTCGTCCTCGGCAGCCTGCAGGATGAGCTCGCGCACGATCAGGTTGTCGAGCACGTCGTTCTTGATCTGCTCGATCTCCGCCTCACCCAGGTCGCGGTTGTACCGCTGGGCGAAGCGCACGCGGTCCTGGTAGGCGCGCATGAACGTGCCGTCCAGGATCGTCTGGCCGTTCACCTCGGCCACGGGCTGGGCCCGCTCGCCGCCGGTGTTCACACCCCAGAACACGAACACGATCACGATCACCGCGAACAGAATCTGGATCAGGAACGAACTGGCGTTCCGTCGCATCGCCTCGAGCATGGTGTCTCCCGTCGTCCGACATCGCGACCGCGTGTGCGCGATTCATCTGTTGCCGCACACGCGCCAGCGAGCGCGAACAATACTCGCCAAGGTGTGCAGACGTCAACGCTGGTTCGTTGACGAATTCGCCTCGCTGCGCGATGATCCTCAGCACGTCTGTACGCCCCTGATGCGCATCTCCACGCGGACCAAGGTGATTGTCTCCGTCCTGCTGGTGTTCCTGACCGGCTGGAACCTGTACGCCAATGGCAAGAACCTCCGGGATCGCAACATCGCCGACCGTACCGTGCTGTTCGTCACCGCCCCCATCCAGAAGGCGCTCACCTGGTGCGTCAACGGCGTGGGCTGCGTGTTCAGCGGGTACGTCGACCTGGTGGGGGTGCGCCGGGAGAACCAGGACCTGGCCGCCCGGCTGGACGGGTGGGACGCGCTGGAGACCGAGCTGCGGGAGCTGGAGCTGGAGAACCAGCGGCTGCGCGAGCTGACGGGGCTGCGCGAACGGCTGGCTCTGGACACCGTCAGTGCCGAGGTGATCGGCTGGGGCACCTCGAGTCGCTTCCGCGTGGTGCGCATCGACCGCGGCCGGGCAAACGGGCTGGCCCCGGGGCAGCCGGTGATCGGCGCCCACGGGGCCGTCGGCCAGGTGCTGCACACCAGCGCTGGCGCGGCCGACGTGTTGCTGCTGTCGGACGTGTCGAGCAACGTGGCCGTGCGCTTCCAGGAGACCCGGCTTCGGGGCATCCTGCGCGGCAACGGCCGCTGGGGCGCGGGCCTCGAGCTGATCGCGCGTCAGGACGTGGGCGACGTGAGCGAGCAGGACCTGCTGGTCACGTCCGGGGACGACGGTGTCTTCCCCGCCGGCATCCCTGCCGGACGCGTGTCCTACGTGCTCGTGGAGGAGACCGGCCACTTCCTCACCGTGGACGTCGTACCCGTGGAGCAGCTGGCCAGCCTGCACGAGGTGATGGTGCTGGTCGGGGCGCCGCCAGGCACGGACGTGGAGCTGGTCTGGATGCCTCCCCCGATGCCGGAGGTACCCGCGGTCGTCGCGGAGGAGCTCACCGAGCCCGGGGAGGACTCGTGAGGCTGGGGGCGGCGATCGCGCTGGGATTCGCCCTGCTCGTGGTCCGCTCCACGGTCTTGCCCATGGTCGGCCTGGCCGCCATCGGCCCCGACCTGCTGTTCCCGCTGGTGGTGTTCTACGCGGCCAGCGGGCGGTTCGGCTCGGCCCTGCTGCTCGCGCTGCTGCTGGGCCACCTCGCAGACCTGATGTGTGGCGGCAACCACGGCGTGCACCTGTTCCTGTACGGCGTCGGCTTCGTCACGTCTGCGCTGGCCGCGGGTCGACTGGACCTCGAGGGCACGCTGGTGCCGTGCGTGCTCGTGTTCGCCACCTCGCTGGTTGCCGGCTTCACCCTGATCCTGCTGTACGGCGTGTGGGACATGCCCCTGCCGCGCCCCGCAGGTGGGCTGGCCGCCGAGTCCTTGCTGACGGCGGTTTTCGCCATCCCCCTGCTGCCCGTGCTGCGGGCCACGCAGCGGTTCACCGCGCGCGAGGACTCCCTCGTGCTGCCCTCGAGGTGACCGCGCGTGGAACTGCTGCGTACCCCCCACGAGTCGAGCGAGTTCCGGCTGCGGCTGATCGCCGCGGCGGTGGTCATGCTGATGGTCTTCCTCACCCTGCTCGGCCGGCTGTGGATGCTGCAGGTGGTCAAGGGGGAGTACTACGCGCGGTGTGCCGCCCAGAACGGCTTCAAGGAGCGGGAGATCCCGGCCCCGCGGGGCCTGATCTACGACGCCCATGGTGTGCGCATCGCCGACGTTCGCGCGGCCTACGACGTGGTGCTGGTGCCCGCGCAGGTGCTCAAGGAGGGTCGCGACCCGCAGCTCCCCGCCGGGGACGTGCTCGAACTCCCTGAGCGCCTGCCCATCGACACCCTGGCGGTGGAACTCGAGGCCATGCTGCAGGTGCCCGCCGACGAGATCGTCGAGCGATACGACTCGGCCCGCGGCCGCAGCCGCTACCGCCCCATGCTGGTCAAGGGCGACGTCACCTTCGAGGAGGTGGCGCGCGTGCGCGCCCGACAGCCGTTCCTCCCCGGGGTCGACATCCGGGTCAGCACCTCGCGCAACTACCCGTTCGGAGGGCAGTTCTGCCACGTGGTCGGGTACATGCGGGAGGTCAATCCCGAGCAGCTCGCCGCGCTGCAGGCCCGCTATTCGGACACGGCCCTGGGCGAGGACCACTACGAGATGGGGGACCAGATCGGGACATGGGGCCTCGAACAGGCGTTCGAGGAGTACCTCAAGGGCACGGATGGCGTGTACTACGCCCTGGTCGACGCCATGGGCCGGGAGCTGCGCCGCTCCACGGTGGAGGACCCGGGCGACGACTACCTGCAGGCGCTGTACCACTGGGCCGAGGCCGAGCGCCGGCACGAGCAGCCCGGCGCCGACCTGCACCTGTCGATCCGGCTGGACATGCAGCGCAAGGCCCTGGAGTTGATGGGCGAGGAGTCCGGCGCCGTGGTGGTGATGGAGGTGAACTCCGGCCGCGTGCTGACCCTGGTCAACGCGCCCACCTTCGATCCCCAGATCTTCGCCTCGCGCATCTCCCCCGAGGCGTGGGCCGAGATCCAGGCCGATCCGGCGCGACCCCTGTCGGACAAGGCGCTGCAGGGCATCTACCCGCCGGGTTCGACCTACAAGATGATGGTCGGCGCGGCCGCCCTGCAGCACGAGGCCCTGCACCCGTCCACCAGCGTGGGCTGCGGCGGGTACTTCCGGCTCGGCAGCCACCGCTTCCGCTGCTGGCGCTACCGCAAGGGCGGGCACGGCGGTGTGGACTTCCGTCGCGCCCTCAAGGGCTCGTGCGACGTGTACTTCTACACCGCGGGCATGCGCACCGGCATCGACCAGATCGCGAAGATGTCGCGTAGCTTCGGGCTGGGCAGGCCGACCGGGATCGGCATCAACAGCGAGAAGGGGGGCCTGATCCCCACCGAGCAGTGGAAGCTGGACTCGGGCCGCGGCAGGTGGCAGCCCGGGGACACCCCCTCGGCCGTGATCGGCCAGGGCTACACCCTGGCCACGCCCATGGGGCTGGCGCGGATGACCGCGGCCATCGCCAACGGCGGCACGGTCTACACCCCCACCCTGGTGGATCGCATCGTGGCAGCGGACGGCACCGAGCTGTTCCACGCCGGGGCCACCGTGGAGGGCCACGCCGACGCCTCGCCCGAGGTGATCCGCACCGTGCAGGACGCCATGACCGCCGTGGTCGAGGAGCCGGGCGGCACCGGCCACCGCCAGCGCATCCGCGGCCTGCCCTTCGCCGGCAAGACCGGCACCGCGCAGGTGGTGCGCCAGGCAGGCGGCGGGTTCTCCCACCACGCCAACAAGCTGCTGCAGGACCACGCCTGGTTCGTGGCCTACGCGCCCGCCGACGACCCGCAGATCGCGATGTGCGTGCTCGTGGAGCACGGCATGCACGGATCCACCGCGGCCGCACCCATCGCCCGGCAGTTGATCGAGCTGTACTTCGCCGACGAGCTCGAGCGGCTGGCGCAGCAACGCGAGGCGGAGGCCCACTGATGGATCGGCGCCTGATCCAGCACTTCGACCTGCCGGTGCTGGCGGTCACCGTGGTGCTGGGCGTCGTCGGTCTCGCCACCCTGTACGCGGCCGTGCTGACCCCCGGCTCCGAGGGATTGCCGCCCACGGTGATCAAGCAGTGGCTGTACATGGCCGTGGGCCTGACCGTGGCGCTGGCCTGCACCCTGATCGACTACCGGGTGCTGCTCAACCTGGCCTACCCGATCTACGGGGGGCTGCTGCTGCTGCTGCTGCTGGTGCTGATCATCGGGCACGTGGGCGGCGGCAGCCAGCGCTGGATCGACCTGGGCGTCCTGCGGCTGCAGCCCAGCGAGTTCGGCAAGGTGGCGCTGGTGCTCGTTCTGTCCCGCTTCCTGCACGAGCGCGTGCGCGCCCGCGGACTGCGGCTCGGCGACGTGTTCGCCACCGGCCTGGTGGCCGCGCCCGCGTGGTTCCTGATCTTCCTCGAGCCCGACCTCGGCACCTCGATCCTGTACGCGGCCATCACCGGCACGTTCCTGCTGTTCGCCGGGATCCGCACGAAGCTGCTGGTGGTGCTCACCCTGGCCTTCGCCCTGCTGGCCCCGGTCGGGGTGTTCGTGGGCTACCGCTACGTGCTGGACGACTACCAGCGGGACCGCGTGGTGACCTTCCTCAACCCCGAGGCCGATCCCCACGGCAAGGGCTACCAGACCATCCAGAGCCGCTACGCCATCGGCTCGGGCC
>CAZXHG010000082.1:0-35562 GCA_964639985.1 uncultured Rickettsiales bacterium | reverse complement strand
TGGAGATCGGCGCGGGCTTCGCCGCGGCCCGGATGCGGGGCAGCGAGCACAACGACCCGATCCGCGCCCGGGGGTTCTCGTCGAACCACGCCGGAGGCTTGCTTGCCGGCATCTCCAGCGGCGCCCCCCTCGTGGTGCGCCTCGCGGTCAAGCCCACCCCGTCCATCAACCAGCCCCAGCAGACCGTCGATCGCCACGGCGCGGAGCGTGACCTGTCGATCCAGGGTCGCCACGACCCGTGCATCGGACCCCGGGCCGTGCCCGTGGCCGAGGCGATGGCCGCGATCGTGCTGGCCGACGCCTGGCTGTCCCGCCGCGCCACCAGCGGCGACGAGGCGACCCTGACCGAGCTTCGCGGTACGGTCGACCGGACCGACGCCGAGCTGCTGCGCCTGCTGGGCCGACGGTTCGCGGTCGTGCGGGAGATGGTGCGGACCAAGCGCGATCGGGGCGAGCCGATCCGCGACGCCGCCCGCGAGGCCGAGCTGCGGGACACGTGGTCGGCGCTGGCCGCACAGAGCGGACTGGACGAGGCTCTCGCCATGGACCTGCTGGAGCGCCTGCTGGCGGCCACGCGCGGCCCCGGGAAGGGTTGACGTGGGCGGACAGCCGACCTCCCGGGCCGAGGCCGCCCGCTCCCTCCACCGCGCCGCGCGCGCCGCGCTGATCGGCGTGGGTGCGGTCGCGGGCTGGATCCTCGCCGACCTCTACCTGCGCGTGGACCTGCCGGGGGCGGCCTGGCTGACCCACCAGCTGTTCCGCGCCCTGGTCGGACCGCTGGAGTGGCTGACCGAGGGCGAGGAGGCCCGGCTGTACGCCCTGGTGCTGGCCTGGCTGGGCCTGGCCGCGGTTTCCCTGGTCGTACGCGGCGTGGGCCGCGGGTTCTGGGCGGGGACCGCGCTGCTCGTGACCGCGCTGCAACTGCTGGTGGTGGCCATGGCCGCGCTCATGGAGCGGGCCCTGGCCGGCGGCCTGGCCGTGGCCCTGGTGGTGGCGTGGCGGCTGGACGCGCTGGGCTGGGACGCCGGCGACGGTGACCCCGGGCCCTGGGTCCGTCGCGCGTGGATCGCCGCTGCCGCGATCGCGGCAGCCGTGGCCGTGTACTACGTGTACGCGATGTTCATGACCTACGGGGAGGGCTACGCCCTGCTCCGCTGGGCCGGGGATCGCGTGCGCGGCGAGGATCTGCAGCTGCTCGTACCCTACGCGGTGGCGATCGCCCTGCTGCAGATGGCCGCGGGACTGGCCCTCGTCCGCCGGCCAGGCGGACGGCGGGCTCAGCGCCTGGCCCCCGCGGCGACCGCGGGCATCGCCGTGGCAGTGGCGCTGGAGCTGCTGTTCGGCCAGCGGGCCGCGCTGTGGCCGTTCGTGCTGGTGGTACCCGCCGGCCTGCTCGCCGTGTCGCTGGCCTGGCCCGTGCTCGTGCTCGGTCCCCTGCGCCGCGGCTGGCAACCCACGGCGCTGCCGCGGATGATGCTGCCGTTCGCCGGGCTGGCGCTGGTGCTGATGGGGCACACCTACGCCGGCCGCGTCTTCCGCTGCCCGGACGCCGGGGCGATCCCCGGCCTCACCCGGCTGGCCACGCCGGCCGAGGTGTTCCGCGTCACCCTGGCGCGAGACGGCACGGTCGCCGCGCTGACCCTCCGCACGAGCTGCCGCCTCGCTGCCCTGCCCCTGGAGCCCGAGCCGGGCGACCTCGCGCCCACGGCGAGCGGTCCGGCGGGCAGCCCCGGACCGGACGATCCCGACGGCCGGATCACCCTCAACGGGGTCCCCGAGGAGCTGGTCTACGCCCCTGCCCTCGACCGCTTCTTCGCCACCCTCAGCCCCCACGACTACGACGCGCTGACCGTGGACCTGGACGTGGACTACGGCGGCCGCGAGGCTCGGCTGGACGAACTGACCAACGTGCTGCTGACGGTCTCGGGGGACGGTCGGCGGGTGATCGAGGCCGTGGGCGTACCCGGCCTGTGCTGGATCAACACCCTGCGCTGGAGCGAGCCCGAGCAGCTGCTGTACATCGGTTGCGAGGATCGGGCGGGGGTACACCGCTACGACCCGGTCGCGCGCGCCTTCAGCGACGGCAACACCGATCCGACCATCGGTGACGTGCAGAAGATCGCGCTGGACCACGCCGGCGACAGGCTGTTCACGGTCTCGCTGTGGAAACGGCCCACGGTCACCGAGCTGGACCTGGCCACGCTGCAGCCCCGACGACAGACCGTGATCGGCGGTTCACACTACGACGTGGTGCACGACCCCGGCAGCGACCGCGTGTTCGCGTCGGCATTCTACGGCTCGCGGGTGCGCGTGGTGAATGCGGCCACGCTCGAGCGCGAGAGCACCATCCCCGGGGGCTTCGGCACCCGCGCCCTGGCCGTGGCCGACGACCTGCTGCTGGTGTCCAGCGTCTACGACGGCCTGCTGCGGGCGTGTGACCCCGCCAGCGGCGACGTGCTCCACCGGCTCCCGGTAGGCGGCCACGTCAAGGACATCGCCGTCGACCCGGAGCGAGACCTGGCCTACCTGTGGAGCCAGTGCGGCCTGTACCGCCTGGATCTGGCCACGCTCCGCTGACCCGGGGCTTGACCACGCACCGCCCTTCGGAGCGATGATGCGGCGTGACGCCCGCGCGCTCAGCGGGCAAGCTGGATCGCGAGGAGCAACCACCGTGGACCGACCCGAGCTGTACGCCGTCACCGGCGCGCCCATCCTGCACAGCCTCAGCCCGGTGATGTTCCGCGCCGCCTTCGCCGCCCGCTCCATGCATGCGGTGTACACGCGGCTGGCCACGGACACCGCCGAGGAGGCGATGCGCCTCGCCCGCGAGCTGGGGCTGAGGGGCATGAACGTCACCTCGCCGCACAAGGAGCAGCTCGCCCCGCTGCTGGACGACGTGGACGAGGCGGCACGGCAGATCAGCGCGGTCAACACCGTGGTGTTCGACGGGGACCGGGCGCTGGGCAGGAACACCGACCCCGTGGGGGTACGGGCGATGCTGGTGGCCTCGTGTACCGACGTGCGAGGTCGCTCCGTGGCCGTCCTGGGAGCGGGAGGCGCCGCACGCGCGGCCAGCTTCGCCCTGAAGCAGCAGGGCGCGGGCGAGGTGGTGCTGGTCAACCGCTCCGCCCGGCGCGGGGAGGGCGCCGCCGACGACCTCGGTGGCCGCTACGTCCCCTGGAGCGAGGCCGAGCAGGAGCTGAGGCGGGTGGACGCCGTGTTCTCCTGCCTGCCCACCATGGTCGCGCCGCTGGAGCCCTCCTGGCTGCGGCCAGGGCAGCTCGTGCTGGACGCCAACTACAAGTCGCCCCGCCTCGCCGACGTGGCCCTGCAGGCGGGCTGTGTGTACGGAGGAGGTCGCGCCTGGTTGCTCGGCCAGGCGCTGGCCGCGTTCCGCGAGCTCACCGGAGAGGAGGCGCCGGCCGAGGCCATGGAGGACGCGCTGGTGGCCTCGCGTAATCCGTCGCGCCCCAGCCGCTTCGTGCTGTGCGGGATGATGGGCACGGGCAAGAGCGCGGTCGGCAAGGCGCTGGCCGCGGAGCTCGGCATGCCGTTCGTGGACACGGATCGCCGCGTGGAAGCCGCGGCCGGGGCCAGCATCCCCGAGATCTTCCGGCAGCTCGGTGAGCCGGCGTTCCGCAAGCTCGAGGCGCGGGCCGTGGCCGAGGCCATGCACACGCCGCGGGCCGTGATATCGCTGGGCGGCGGTGCCCAGCTGAACCCCGACAGCCAGGAGGTCATCCGCCGTCGCGGCACCACCATCTGGTTGTGGGCCGACGCCGACACCTGCGTCCAGCGCACCCACGGCTCGGACCGCCCGCTGCTCGCCGGCGACGCTGCGAGCCGCGCGAGGCAGCTGCTGGACGAGCGCATGGCCACCTATGCCACCTGTGCCGACCTGGTGGTGGACACCGTCAGCCGGACGCCCCTCCAGGTGGCCGAGAAGATCGCCGATGAGATCCGTCAGACCTGGCCCGGTTGACGGCACCCTGGTCGCGCCGCCGTCCAAGAGCGTGCTGCAGCGCGCGATCGCGCTGGCCTGCCTGGCGGACGGCCGCAGCGTGCTCGAGGCGCGCACCCTGTGCGATGACGTGCGGGCCGCGCTGCGCGTGGCGCGAGCGCTCGGCGCGGGCGTGCAGATCGGTGAGCAGGACGTGCGCGTCCGCGGCGGCGGGCTGCCCACCGGCGAGCCCCTGGACTGCGGCGAGGCTGGGCTGTCGATGCGCATGTTCGCTGCGGTGGCAGCCCTGTTCGAGCGCGAGCTGACCCTGACCGCCCGTGGTGGCCTCGCGTCGCGCCCGGTGACCATGGTCCTCGACCCGTTGCGCGAGCTGGGAGCCACCTGCTCCGCGCCAGGAGGCACGCCGCCCCTCACCATCCGTGGGCCGCTCCGCGGCGGCGCGGTGAGGGTGGACGGCAGCACCTCCTCCCAGTTCCTCACCGGACTGCTGCTCGCGCTGCCGAGGTGCTTGCATGACTCGCTCGTGGACGTGGTCGAGCTCCGCAGCGCCCCGTACGTGCGCCTCACGGTCGACCTGGTGCGCCGGTTCGGCGGCGAGGTGGAGCATGACGAAGCGCTCACCCGGTTCACCGTGCCCGGCGGCCAGACCTACACGGCCCGGCGGCTGGCGGTGGAGGGGGACTGGTCCGGCGCCTCGTTCCCGCTCGTGGCCGGCGCGATCACCGGCGACGTCACGGTCACGGGGCTCGATCCCGGTTCCCCCCAGGCCGACCGCGCGATCCTCGACGCCCTCGCCGCCGTGGGCGCGGACGTCGACGTGACGCAGCACGCGGTGCGCGTACGCCACGCTTCCCTGGACCAGTTCGAGTTCGACGCCACCCACTGCCCGGACCTGTTCCCGCCGCTGGTGGCGCTGGCCACGTCCTGCCGAGGCACATCGGTCCTGCGCGGTGCCGGCCGGCTCCGACACAAGGAGAGCGACCGCGCCGCCGCGCTGGTCGAACAGTTCGGCCGCATCGGCGGACGGGTGCGACACGACGGCGACACGCTGGTCGTGGAGGGAGCCCCGCCCACCGGCGGCGAGGCCGAGGCCTGCGGCGACCACCGCATCGCCATGGCCCTGGCCGTGGGCGCGCTCGCCGCGGCCGGCCCCGTGACCGTGCACGGCCACGAATGCGTCTCCAAGTCCTACCCCGCGTTCTTCGAGGACCTGGACGAGCTGCAGGGACATACCCTCCCCTGAACGACGCCCCCTTGACACCTCGGAGTCGCTGGTCTAGTTTGACCGCTCCGCTGTACCGATGTACTACTACAGTGGAACATGGAGCCATGATGAGACCACGCCTGCCCGACGACCTGATGGCGGTACTCGCTGCGCTGGACGACGTCGAGGACCTGCGAATGCTGATGAGCGACCTGCTGACCCCGGCCGAGAACAAGGCCCTGAGCGAGCGCTGGGCCATCGTCAAGGGGCTGGCGTCCGGGCTCAGCCAGCGGGACGTGCGCGACGAGGTCGGCGTCTCGATCAGCACGGTGAGCCGGGGCAACCGGCAGCTCCAGTACGGCCACGGCGGATTCGAGGTGGCCTTCGACAGCCTCGCGGCGCAGGGCCTCGAGGATCCGCGCTCCGCCGGAGGTGGAGGATGACCGCCTGCACCCCCTCCGAGGCCGACTTCCTGGCCCACGACGGCGAGGAGAGACTGGCGGCCCTGTCCGTGGTCCTGCTCGCAGACGACGAGACACCCATCTCCCTGTACCGGAGGCTGTCGGCGGGCTGCACGGACGCGGTGTTGCTCGAGAGCGTCGAGGGCGGCGAGCTGATGGGACGCTACTCGTTCATCGTGGCCGGTGCCGAGGAACGGTTCACCTTCACCGACGGCCGCGGTGTGGTGGAGGTCCCGGATGGCACGGCGCCCGCGAGGCTGCTGGAGTTCGACGATCCACTGGACGTCCTGCGCGAGCGGCTCTCCTCCTGGACGGTGTGGTCGCCCACGCCCCTGCCACGGTTCCATGGAGGGGCCGTGGGCTACCTGGGATTCGACTGCGTGCAGTACTTCGAGGACCTGCCGCTGCCGGCCCGCGCCGGCCTCGGCCACCCGGACGGCTGCTTCCTGCTGGCCCGCGAGCTGTACATCTACGACCACGTGTCGCGGCGCCTGATCCTCGTGACCCACGCCAGGCTCGACCGGGACCGCCGGGCCGAGTACGCCGCGGCGCACGCACGCCTGGAGCGGGCGCTCGGCCGGCTGCAGGAGCCGGCCCCCACGCCGGACCGGCCCTGGGCCCTGGGGCCGACCGAGCTCACCGCGGCGACCCGGGCGGCGTCCGGCACGGACGGGGAGTTCACGGCCAATCGCTCCCGCGAGGACTTCGAGGCCGCGGTGGAGAGCGCCCGGGCCGCCATCGCGCGGGGCGAGGTGTTCCAGGTCGTGCTCAGCCAGCGGCTGACGGTGCACCGCACGGTGGATCCCCTGGAGCTGTATCGGGCGCTGCGCGCCCTGAATCCCTCCCCCTACATGTTCCTCCTGCGCTTCGCGGACTTCGCCGTGGTGGGCGCCTCCCCCGAGGTGCTGGTGCGGGTCGAGGACGGCGAGATCCTGCTGCGGCCGATCGCGGGCACGCGCCCCCGGGGCGCCACGCCGGCCGAGGAGGCGGTCCTGGAGGCCGACCTGCTCTCGGACGAGAAGGAGCTGGCCGAGCACCGCATGCTCGTCGACCTGGGCCGGAATGACGTGGGGCGCGTGGCCGCCATCGGTTCGGTCCGCGTGGAGGAGCCGCTGCACATCGAGCGGTACTCCCACGTGGTGCACATGGTCAGCGACGTGCGCGGAGACGTGGCCCCGGGCCACGACAGCTTCGACGTGCTTCGTGCCTGCTTCCCCGCCGGCACGGTGTCCGGCGCGCCCAAGATCCGCGCCTGCGAGCTGCTCGCCGAGCTGGAGCCGGACCGGCGGGGCCTGTACGCGGGCGCCGTCGGCTACTTCGGCGCGGGCGGCAACATGGACATGTGCATCGCCATCCGCACGATGCTCGTGGAGCCCCGGCGGGTCCACACCCAGGCGGGCGCCGGCATCGTGTGGGACTCGGATCCGTCACGCGAGTACGAGGAGTGCATGCACAAGGCCCGTTCGGGCCTGGCCGCGATCCGCCTGGCCGCAGCGAGGAGGGCGTCGTGAACCGGGTCCTGCTGATCGACAACTACGACTCGTTCACCCACAACCTCTACCAGCTGCTGGGTCAGCTGGGCGCCGATGTCCGCGTGGAGCGCAACGACGCCGTCGACGTGGCGGACGCCGAATCCTGGGACCCATCGCACGTGGTGCTGTCCCCCGGCCCCGGCCACCCGGCGCGAGAGCGGGACTTCGGCGTGTGCGGCGCGCTGATCGAGGCGCTCGGCCCCCGCATTCCCCTGCTGGGCGTGTGCCTGGGCCACCAGGGCATCGCCCACCAGCTGGGCGGCCGGGTGTCGAGGGCGGACCGCATCATGCACGGCAAGGTGGATCACCTGACCCACGACGGCACCGGCCTGTTCGCCGGTCTGCAGCCGCGGCTGGAGGTGATGCGCTACCACTCCCTGGCCGTGGAGCCGGCGTCCCTGCCTCCGGCCCTGCGCGTCACCGCGCGCAGCGACGACGGCACGGTGATGGCCCTGGCCCATCGCAGCTGGCCGATGTTCGGCGTGCAGTTCCACCCCGAGAGCATCGGCACACCCCAGGGCGCGGCCCTGATGGGCAACTTCCTGGGCACGGAGGCCATCGCATGAGCACGTACACCGCGACCATGATGAACCTGATGAGCGGGTGCGATCTGGCCCGACCGCAGGCCGAGGAGCTGATGCAGCAGTGCCTCGCCGGCGACCTCGAGCCGGCCCAGGTCGCAGCGTGGCTGACGGCCCTGACGCTCAAGGGGGTCACTGTCGACGAGCTGACCGGCTTCGTGGCAGCCATGCGCGAGGCGGCCGCGCCCCTGCCGCTGGGGACCACGACCCCGGGCGACCTGATGGACACCTGCGGGACCGGAGGCAGCGGTCTGCCCACCACCAACACCTCGACCCTGTGCGCGTTCGTGCTGGCGGCCGCCGGCGTGCCCGTGGTCAAGCACGGCAACCGCGCCAGCACGGGCCGGTGCGGCAGCATGGACGTGCTGGAGGAGCTGGGCGTGGCCATCGAGTTCGGTCCGTCCCGGGCCGCCACCCTTCTGGCCGGCACGGGCATCGCGCTGCTGTTCGCGCCACGCTTCCACCCGGCCATGCGTCACGTGGCGCCCGTCCGCCGCGCCCTGGGCTTCCGCACGGTGTTCAACTTCCTGGGCCCCCTGTGCAACCCGGCCGGGAGCTGCCGGCAGCTGCTGGGCGTGAGCGACGCGGCCATGGCCCCGCGCATGGCCTCCGTGCTGGCGGAGCTGGGCTGTCCGCGCGCGCTGGTGGTCCGTGGCGAGGACGGGCTGGACGAGCTGAGCCTGTCCGCGCCGACGCGGACGTGGGAGGTCGTGGACGGCGAACTCCGCGAGGGGCGGCTCGACCCCCGGGACGTCGGCCTGGGCCCCGCGCCGTTCGAGGCGGTCGCCGGCGGCGACCGCGCGGACAACGCACGCCGGTTCATGGCCGTGCTGCGAGGCGAGGAGCGGGGCCCGCTCGCCGACCACCTGTCGCTCAACGCGGGCGCGGCGCTGGCCGTCGCCGGCCGTGTCGGTGACGTGGCCGAGGGGGTGGCCATGGCCCGGGCGCTGCTGGACAGCGGCGCGGCCCTCGCCCGGTTCGAGGCCTACCGGGACGCGACCCGGGCGCTGGCGGCCGCGGCGTGATCGCCCCGGCACCGAGCCCCGGCGTCCTGGAGCGCATCGTGGCGCGAACGCGTCACGACGTGCAGCGACGCGAGCAGCGAGTCCCGATGGCCCACCTCGAGGAGGGCGTCGGGGGAGACACGCGTGACCTGCACGCGGCCCTGGCCGCGCCCGACCTGGGGCTGATCGCGGAGTACAAGCCGCGGTCTCCCTCCCGCGGGGTCCTGCGGGCCGACGCCGTGCCCGAGCGGTTCGCGCACGCGTATCGACCGTATGCCGCGGCCATCTCCGTGCTGTGCGACGAGCCGTTCTTCGGGGGCTCTCGCGAGGCGCTGTCGCGGATGAGGGCGGCGTGCGAGCTGCCCGTGCTGTGCAAGGACTTCATCGTCACGCGCTACCAGGTCGTGGAGGCGCGCGCCGCAGGCGCCGACGCCGTGCTGCTGATGGCGTCGCTGTTGCCCCTGCGACCCCTGCGGGCGCTGCGAACGATGGCCGCGGACCTGGGCATGGCCAGCCTGGTGGAGGCCCACGACGAGGCCGAGGTCGACCGGGCCCTGGAGGCGGGCGCCCGCATCGTGGGCGTCAACAGCCGGGACCTGCGCACGCTGGACGTGGACCTGGAGCGCATCGAACGCCTGGCAGCCCGGGTTCCTGCGGACGTGCTGCGGGTGGGGGAGAGCGGCGTGCACGCCCGCGAGGACGTGGAGCGGCTCCGCGGCCGCGTGCACGCGTTGCTGGTGGGCACCGAGCTGATGACGAGCCCGAGGCCGGAGGCCCGGATCGAGGCCCTGGGATGGTCCCCGTGCAGGTGAAGGTCTGTGGGATCCGCGACCGGGACGGGGCGCGCGCCTGCGCGACCGCGGGCGTGGACTTCGCCGGGCTGAACTTCGTCCCCGGCACCCGGCGGGCGATCGACCCCGAGCGAGCCCGCGGCCTGCTGCCCCTGCTGGGTGTGGCGCGGCCGGTGGCCGTGACGCGTGACGCCCCCACGGACCTGGCGCTTCGCATCGCCCGGGACCTGGGCGTTCGCTGGATCCAGCTGCACGGCACCGAGAGCCCCGAACACTGTGAACACCTCGCCGTGCACGGCCGGTTGAGGGTGATCAAGGCGATCACGGCCGCCGACGCGGCGGACCCGGGCCTCCTGCGCGCCTACGCCGCCAGCGCGAACGTGCTGCTGGTGGACGGCCGCGAGCCCGGCAGCGGCCGACCGTGGCCGTGGCCCGACCTCGCGCCGCTGCTGCGGGGCGCCCGCGGGCTGCTCGCCGGCGTGCCCTGGTGGCTGGCCGGTGGGCTCGGCCCGGACAACGTGGCCGCGGGCGTCGCGGCCCTGCGGCCGTCAGGCGTGGACGCGGCCTCGGGCGTGGAGCGCGACGGCAGCACGGACCTCGCGCGCGTCGCCTCGTTCTGCCGTGCGGCCAGGCTCGCACGCCACGGAGGTGCACCGTGAGGAGGAAGGGTCGCTTCGGACGCTACGGTGGCCTGTACGTGTCGGAGCTGCTGGTGCCGGCCCTGGCGGAGCTGGAGGACGCCTGGCTGACAGCGCGCGAGGACGAGGGGTTCGCCCGGGAGCTGACCCACCTGCTCGCCGACTACGCCGGCCGGCCCACACCCCTGTACCGCTCCCCAGCGCTGAGCGGGGCCGTGGGCTGCGAGGTGTACCTCAAGCGGGAGGACCTGCTGCACGGCGGGGCGCACAAGACCAACAACACCATCGCCCAGGGGCTGCTCGCCCGGCGCATGGGCAAGCGCTGCCTGATGGCCGAGACCGGCGCGGGCCAGCACGGGGTGGCCACGGCCATGGCCGGCGCCCTGTTCGGCCTGCAGACGCGGGTGTTCATGGGGGCCAAGGACGTGGCCCGGCAACAGCCCAACGTGCGCCGCATGGCGCTGTTCGGCGCCGAGGTGGTGCCGGTGGACGGGGGCTCGGCCAGCCTCAAGGATGCGATCAACGAGGCGCTCCGCCACTGGACCGAGCAGCTCGACGAGACCTTCTACGTGTTCGGCACCGCGGCCGGGCCACACCCCTACCCCAGCCTCGTCGCGGACTTCCAGCGCGTGATCGGCGAGGAGATCCGCGACCAGCTGCGCGATCGCGTGGGCAGCCCGCCGACCGCGGTGTTCGCCTGCGTGGGCGGAGGGTCCAACGCCATCGGGGCGTTCGCGCCCTTCCTCGACGACCCGGACGTCGAACTGGTCGGCGTGGAGCCCGCGGGGCTGGGGCTCGACACCGGCCATCACGGGGCTCCCCTCACCCGCGGTCGCCCCGGCTGTCTGCACGGCTCGCTGTCCTACCTGCTGCAGGACGAGCACGGCCAGGTGCAGGAGGCACACTCCATCTCCGCCGGCCTGGACTACCCGGGGGTGGGGCCACAGCACGCTCAGCTGCGGGACAGCGGCCGGGCGCGCTACGTGACCGCCACGGACGACGAGGCGCTCGACGCCTTCGCCTGGCTGTCCGCCCGCGAGGGCATCGTGCCAGCCCTGGAGTCGGCCCACGCGGTGGCGGCGGTGCTCCGTTGCCAGGGCCGCTACCGCGCTGACGACCGCGTCGTCGTCAACCTCTCGGGCCGGGGCGACAAGGACCTCGACCACGCCCTGGACGCGCTCGATCGGCGGCGGGGATGAACCGCATCGGCGCGATGATCGAGGCGCTTCGCACCCGTGGCCAGGGTGCGTTCGTCCCGTTCCTGGTCCTCGGCGATCCCGATCCGGAGACCAGCCTCGCGCTGGTGGACCGACTCGTCGACGCGGGCGCGGACATGCTCGAGCTGGGCTTCCCGTTCTCGGATCCGCCCGCGGATGGGCCGGTGATCCAGGCGGCCGACCAGCGGGCGCTGGCCGCGGGCACGACCCCGCCCCTGGCGTTCGAGCTGCTCGCCAGGATCCAACGACGGCACGACATCCCCGTCGGCTTGCTCGTGTACTACAACCTGGTCCTGCAGTTCGGTGTGGAGGCGTTCTACGCCCGCTGCGCCGGGACGGGCGTGGACGGCGTGCTCGTGGCCGACCTGCCCCTGGAGGAATGCGGCGACGCCGTGGCCGCCGCCCGGGACGCGGGCGTGGCGCCCGTGTTCATCGGCTCCGCCCTCAGCACCGACGCGCGGCTGGCCGCGCTGGCGGGCGTGGCCCAGGGGTACCTCTACGCGGTCACCCGGGTGGGCGTCACCGGCGCCGAGGAGGCGCTCGACGCGCGCCTGGCCCACGACCTGGCGCGCTTCCGGCGGGGAGTGGGGCTGCCGGTGCTGGCCGGGTTCGGCATCTCCACGCCCGGCGACGTGGCCCAGGTGATCACCGCGGGCGCGGACGGCGCGATCAGCGGCAGCGCGCTGGTGAGGCGCGTGGCCGCCCACCTCGACGATCCGGAGACGATGCTGCAGCAGGTCGGCGAGCTGGCCGCGGCCCTGGCCGACGCGGCCCACCAGGGCCGAGCCGTCAGGGGCACCCCTCCACGAGTTCGCTGATCGTCAGGCTCCGGGCGTCCGAGGCCTCGCTCATGGCCAGCAGCGCCTCGAGGTCGTCGGGGGTGATGTGGCTCTTGTCGCTCTCTTCGAGGATGCGGTGGGTGTACAGCACCACGGCCTTGCCCCGGTCGACGACCTTGTCGAGCTCGCGCTCGATCTCGTCGAGCGTGGTGTGCCCGTTGTCGATGCGCGCACCGTATATCAGCCGGTCGCAGTCCCAGTCGTACAGCGCCTGCTCGCCCAGCGAGAAGGTGCCCGACGCGCGCAGCACCTCGAAGTGCTCGGCCAGCAGGTCGTCCATGGCCACGCCGCGGCCGCCCCAGGGATAGGACCACGACGTCGGGTCGAAGCCCTCGGCCCGCATCGCCTCCACCGCGGGCAGCACCTCCTCGTCGAGGTACTGCTCCACCGTGTGGTCCTCCACGTACACGTCCGGGTCCACGTGGGTCAGGGAGTGGCAGCCGATCTCGTGGCCGTCGGCCTGCAGCTCGGCCAGCATGTCCACCTCGTCGGCGGTCAGCTGGTCGAAGCGGGTGACGAAGAACGTGGCACGCACGCCGTGCTCGACGAACGCGTCCCGCTGGCCATGCCACTGGTCGATGAAGTCGTCGTCGAAGCTCAGCACCACGGCCGGGTCGCCCGTCGGCGTGCAACCGACCGCGCCGACCAGCACCAGCAGGATCCCCAGGGCCCGTCGTTCACTCCACATCGATGCTCCCACCGTTGTGCAGGAACCCCGTGAACCACGCCTCGCGCACCTCGTCGCCCACCTGCACGCGCAGGTGGGCATCGGAGTCCTCCAGCTGCAGATCCAGCGAGACCTCCGCGTCCGGGTCGGGGCCGGCCACCAGCGCGGTGACGAACAGCGCGTCGGCCTCGTCCTGGTGGTACTCCAGCGCGTGGTTGGGCTCGATCTCCTCGTAGTAGTCCGAGTACCAGCCCTGGATGGGGTCCTCCTCGCCGAACAGCACGTCGAGTTGCTGGGTGCCGGGATCCATCTGCACGATGCGCAGCACGGGCAGGCCCTCCTCGTCCTCGATCCACAGGTCGGCGATGTCCCCCTCCACCTCCGCGCCCGGGAACAGGTGCCAGGTCTGCGCATAGTCGTGCTCGGCGTCGCTGCGCAAGCTGTCCAGCACGATCACCACATCGCGGTGCAGCAGCAGCACACCGCGGTCGTGCTGCACGCCATCGACCAGGGTGTGCCGCCCCGCGGTGTAGGCCCAGCGGTCCCCCTCGGCGGTCATCAGCCGCGTGGCCGAGCCCTCGGCCTGGTCGCCTCCGTCCACCACCACGGTGTTGTGGGCGCGCGTGCCGAAGAAGTAGTCGTGGTTGGGATCCTCCTCGTACGAGTACAGACCCGAGTCCGGCAACAGGACGCGACCCGCGCCGTACAGGTGCAGGGACAGGGCGTCCAGGTGGCTGTGGGCCGTGCGAAAGGGCCCCACGTCGAATACCAGGTGGGTCTGCTGCTCGTACGTCTCGTTGGGCCCGAACGCGGACCGCGCCACCCACTGACCCGACGACTCGAACAGCTTGGAGGTGGACTCGGGCTCCACCCCGGACAGGCCGGCGGTGCGTACGTACTCGAACTCCGGATCGAGCGCGGCCAGGCTGTCGAAGATGGTGGGCTGGTAGTTGCGGATGTTGCACCCCAGGGACGAACCCACCATCGGCACGGTGCCGTCCGGGGCCGCGACATACGTGGCGTAGTGCACCATGTCGTCGATGCGGTCGCGGAAGAACGCGCTGACCGGCACGTCGTAGGCGTCCGCCCAGTCGAAGATCTGCCAGGCGAAGGACAGCACGTACATGTGGTAGTAGGGCGACTGCTCCGCCTCCACGCCGTCCTCGTCCACCGCGTCCTCCATCAGCCTGTCGAGGCGCCTCAGCGCGGTGGCCGACCAGGAGCTGCCGCACCCCGATCCCTGGTCCTCGTCGGGGAAGTTGGCCGCGATCAGCAGCAGCGCAGCCGTCTCGGTGAAGCCGTGGTTGTAGTCGTTGTCGAAGTGCGCCGGCTCGTACAGGAACCGGGCCGTGCCGAAGATCAGCTCCTCGAGCTTGACCGCGAGCTCGTCGTCGAGGTCGCCGCTGTCGTGGAACTTCCAGTAGACGTCCACCAGCATCATGGCGCGGAAGGCGGCCGTGTGCTCGTCCCAGTGGGGATCGTAGGTCGGGTAGGTGTCCAGGAAGTCGTGCAGGATCGCGATCAGCCTGTCGCGGTAGACCGTGTCACCGGTCTCGTAGTAGGCCCACAGCAGGTGGCGCAGCGGCCGCAGCGCGTAGAACACCATCTGCCAGTAGTTCTCGTCATAGGGGTCCTCGTCCCAGTCGGGCATGCCCTCGATGCACCACGGCTCGTACCGCTCCACCGGCCAGCAGTCCTGCAGCAGCAGGTCCGCGGACTCGAGGTCGCCGTCGTCCACGTACAGGTAGATCACCTCCTGGCCGGTGTGGCGCTCCCCCACCACCGAGGCGCAGGCGATCAGGCCGAGGATCACGGACAGGACGAGCGCACCCCTGCGGGTACGTCGAGACGCAAGGCACATAGCTGACTCCACCCTCGGAGGGAGCGCTCTCCCACCGCCACGCGCATATGTGCCCCGTTGATGTCGAAGACCATGCAAGAAGGACACCATCACGGCGGGCACGAATGTGGGATGATGCGGCCATGCTGGGTACGGTTCGCGGCGACGGGATCGATCTCGCACACGAGACCATCGGCGAGGGTCCGCCCGTGGTGCTGATCATGGGCATCGGGGCGCCCATGGTGCAGTGGCCCGACGGGTTCTTCCGCATGCTGGCGGAACACGGCTTCGAGGTGACCCGGTTCGATAACCGGGACGTGGGTCGCTCGACCTGGTTCGACCACCTGGGCACGCCCACCCTCACGCGACCGACGCTGCAGCGCTTCACCGGCCGCACCGCCGACGCCCCGTACGCCCTGGACGCCATGGCCGACGACGTGGTCGTGCTCCTGGACGGCCTGGGCCTCGACCGGGCCCACGTGGTGGGCACGTCCATGGGCGGCATGATCGCCCAGACGTTCGCCATCCGGCACCCCGACCGGCTGCGCTCGCTGACCTCGATCATGTCGACCACGGGCAGCCGCCGGCACTCCCTGGGCAGCCCCGCCACCCTGCGCAAGCTGCTGCAGCCCTTCCCCGACGACCGCGAGGGCGCCATCGACCAGACCGTCCGCCTGCTGCACGCCATCGGCAGCCGCACCCGGCCCACCCCGGAGGACGAGCTGCGCGAGCGCGTGATCCGGTGCTTCGATCAGGGGATCCACTCGCCCGGGTTCGTGCGCCACTGGGCCGCGATCATGGCCTCGGGCAGCCGGAGCGAGGCCCTGGGCTCGATCACCGCCCCGACCCTGGTGGTGCACGGAGACGAGGACACACTGGTCCCGCAGCGGGGAGGACGCGCCACGGCGAGGGCCATCCCCGGCGCTCGCTTCATGCTGCTGCACGGCATGGGCCACGACCTGCCACGGCCCCTGTGGCCGCACATCACCGGCGCGATCGCGGACCTGGCGCGGGGAGCCGACGGACGCTAGGAGCCCGCCGTCAGCGCTCGAGTGCGCGCTTGCCCAGGTGCACGGCCCCCATGCGGCCGAGGTCCCACAGGACCCACGGGCTGCGGATCGCCACCAGCCTGCGCGCCACGGTACGCGGCCTGAAGTAGAAGCGGCTGTACGCCTCGTCCACCAGCGCCAGCAGCCGCTCGTTGGAGACCTCGTAGGCGGGCGAGGGGGCGCGGAAGACCGGGTAGGCCGGGTCCCAGGCCAGGTCGAACTGCTCGCAGATCTCCGCGCCCTCGAACGGGCAGAACGGGAAGAAGATCGCGTAGTCCGGGGCCAGCTCGCTGGCGAATGCGATGGTGCGCCGCATCTCGGCCTCGGTCTCGGTGGGGAAGCCGAGGATGAAGTTGGCGATGGACTCGATGCCGGCACGCCTCGTCGCCTCGATGGCGCGGCGCGCGACCCCGGTGTCCAGCCCCTTGTCCACCATCTGCAGCAGCCGGTCGCTGCCGCTCTCCACGCCGAATTCGATGCGGTAGCAGCCCGCGCGCTTCATGGCACGCAGCAGGGATTCGTCGACCAGGTCGACCCGCCCCGTGGTCAGCCAGTGGAAGCGCTCGCCGGACGACAGCACGAGCTCCAGGAACTCCTCGAACACCCGGCGGTTGGCCATCAGCACGTCGTCGATGAACCGTACGTCGTGGATGTCGTGGTCCCGCCGGATGCACCGGATCTCCTCGAGGATGCTGGCCGCGGAGCGGAACCGGACCGGGCCCTCGTGCACGGCCTTCTCGCAGAAGCTGCAGTGGAACGGGCACCCCCGGTGGGTGAAGATGCTGGTGGCGTGGCGTCCGCGCTTGTAGGCCGGGCCGCCCCGGTACCGCTTCAGCGGGACGAGGTGCCGGGCCGGCAACGCTGCTTCGTCCGGCACCACGGGCGCGGCACGCGCGGCCTCGCGCTCTCCACGCGGGATCACCCCGGCCATGGCCGGGACGTCCGGCCACGCCTCCAGCAGGGCGACCAGGGTCTGCTCCGCCTCCCCCACCAGCACCGCGTCGAACAGGTCCTCGGTGGTGTAGCGGTCGGTACGGATGGTGGCGTCCGCGCCCCCGGCCACGAGCAGGGTCCGCGCCGGCAACAGGGAGCGCAGCCTCCGCGCCAGCGCGAGGGTCGCGTCGTGGGACGGGGACAGCGTGCCCAGCCCGACCACGTCCGGCCGCTTCGACGCGATCCGGGACGCGAGCTCACCCCGGGGCTGGGGGAGGTTGAGGTCGATCACGTGCACGCGGTGCCCCGCGCGCTCCAGGGCCGCGGCCAGGTACAGGATCCCCAGGGGCGGCAGGTCGGACCGGCCCAGGCGCTCGAACGCGTCCGCCGGAGGCGTACCCGGGTGGATCAGGGTGACCGACAGGCCGCTGGACATGCACATACACTAACGCGTCCGCACTCGTAGCGGGAGCCGCCCGCGGATCGTTGTCAGCGCAGCAGGTCGGGGGGCGGCGGCTCTGCGAGCGGTTCGGAGTCGAACACCGGCTCGTCCGTCACTCCGTCCGGGAGGTAGGGCATCCAGGCGACCGCCCCTTCGGGCAACCAGGGGCAACGCTCCCTGAGCAGGTCGTCGACCAGGCGCAGTCGCAGGTGGGCGCACTCCACGGACACCGACGCCTCCCCGAATGCGGCGCGCACCCCCTCCTCGTCCCCGGATTCCCGGCGCTCCCCGAACCGCTCGTACGCGGCGCGCACGGCAGCGATCTGCGCCTCGACCAGCACCAGCTCGTCCGCGGCAGCATCCAGCCGGACCGGGGGCACGCGGACCTCCTCGTCCAGGCGCTGGCCCGCCCAGGCGAGGGCCTCGTCGAGCCGCAGGAGCTGCTGCGCGAGCGCGGCGGACATGGCCTCGATCTCGATGTAGAGTGACGCTTCGCCACTCCCACCTTCGTCCACCGGCGCGGCCCGCGCGATGCCCGGCCCGGCCAGCGCCAGCGCCACCAGCCATGCCAGCGTGACCACGAATGCGACCACCAGCTGGATGGTCCCGCTGTCTTTCTTCGAACGCCCGGACATGCGCGCCTCGTCACTGCCCCTTCGTCGTCTTGAACCGACGCTGCGCGGAAAGGGGAACGCGGAACGCGGGGCACGCGTCGCAGGTGCGAACGCCCGGACTCAGGGCCAGGGGTTCTCCGCCAGCCACTGCACGGGGTCGGGTTCGTCCAGCCAGTAGTCCGGGAAGATGCCCACCCCCTCGCTCACGGGACGCACGCATTCCCACACGAACCGGCTGCGGCCGAACCACAGCTCGATGCGGCTGTGGGGCAGGGGCGGGTGCTCCTCCACGTTGCCATACGCGGTGCACCCCGACGTGTTCTCCCCCACCAGGACCGCGCCCTCCACCTGGGATGCGAGGAACACGAAGGTCTCGCCAGAGGACGCCACGCCGTTGTCCGCGACAACGGCCAGTCGGCCACCGAACGGAGCTGATGGGTACCCCTCCCCGCCCATGCGGAAACGGGAGTCGGCCCAGGAGGTCCAGTGACGCAACGGATCGGTCTGGGCCTTGTCCAGCGACGAGCCGCACCCCCACCGGAACCACTGGTGGGAGAACCGCGCCACCCACTCGCGAGCGGGGTCGTCGCTACCGCCGCCGTTGTCCCGCAGGTCCAGGATCACCGTGTCCTCGTCACGCAGCCCGGCCGCCGAGTCGGCCAGGCCGTCCAGGCGCTGCTTGTTCATCGTGCGCACGGCCAGCACGGGCAGCGGCGTTTCGGGCCAGCGCGAGACCGACCACGAGCGGTCGGTCGGCCCGCTGAACACGCGTCCCCGGTGCACCGGCACCCGTTCCGGGACCTCGGGAGAGCCCAGGTCGACGAAACGCGGTGGCTCGTCCGGGTCACCGAACACCCCCAGCAGCCAGGCTGGCTCCTGGTCGTCGCGGGGGACGGTGGGGAACAGGTAGGGCACACCCGCGACCACGTCGCTCGCGTCCGGCAGAGGGAGGGCCGACACGTGGTACGCGCCGTACACACCGTCGGCGAAGAACGGCACCAGGCTGTGCACGAGCTGCGCTCGCCGCCGCACCGTGCCCTCGAGCCCCGTGCCCGTGCCGTCCATGCGGAAGTGGGTGTCCTGCACGGGCTCGAGGTAGGCCACCAGCTGGTCGAAGAACACCTCCCACGTCCACACCTCGGCCTGGCTGAACATCTCGGCGAAGGCGTCGGTCCGATCGTCCCAGCTCGACTCCTGCGCGCGCAGCTCCCAGGCGATGTCGTCGTACCCCGCGTACTGGTCCCGCAGCAGCTCGTGCAGGGCCAGCAGGTCCGCGATCGCCTCCCCCGAGGACAGCTCGGCCGGCCCCAGGTCCAGCCCGACGACCCGGCCGCCGTCCAGCAGCAGGTCCGCCTCCAGGGCGGTCTCGCGCTCGGCGGGAGGCGGTGGTGGCGGTGACGGCGGCTCGATCTCCTCGCCCAGTTCGTCCAGGACCGGCTCGGCGGGCGGCGGCGGCGCCACGGACACCGTCCCCCGCCCGATCACGACCGCGGTGGGCCCGTGGAACACCTCGTTCAGTCCCTGGGCGTCCTGGGCGTGCCAGGCCGTGTACACCAGCACGGGCAGGGACGGGGTCCACGGACTCGGCACGGCTGCAATCAGGAACGGCGCGGGCGCCTCCACGAACCTGTCGGGGAGCTGGATCCCTTCGGCCCGCAGGTCGATGTGGTGGTGGGCCAGCACCTCGGCGACCAGCGGGTTGTCCTGCGGCGTGCCGTACAGCACCAGCACCGCACGCTCGCGCCCCCGGGCATCCACCTCGTCGGCGCGAACCACCGCCCCAGCCCCGTAGATGGTGCCGTGCAGGTCGGCCATCTCAGCGGCCCACGCCCCTTCCAGCGCCTCGTCATCGAGCAGCGGCGGGCGCACCAGTACGAACGCGGTCATCGGGTGTTCACGGAAGGCCTGGTTGATCACGCCGCTCCACGGCTCGGCCCCATCGTCGCGCTCGACCGCCACCCCCAGCACCTCGCTGTACTGCGTCAGCGCCCCCTGCAACACCTCGGCGTGCCGGGTCCCCTCCCCCAGCGCCACGGCCTCGACCTGCCGTTGCAGCGCCTCCTCCTGCTCACCCAGCTCCCACAGGAGGCGCGCATGCGTATCCAGCACCTCGGCCCGCGCATCACCACCCCACCCCATCGCGAGCTCCACGGCCCTCACCCCGACCTGCAGGCCCTTCGGCCGCGTCTCGGTGGTCGCGATGCTCCACGCGATGTCGTTGAGCAGGTCCACGGCCATCGGCTGCAGCTCGACCGGCAGGTCCTCGGCCTCGAGGTCGTCCACCAACTCCTCGAACCGGCCCAGGTCGTAGCCTCCACGCCAGCTCGTCATCCGATGGCGGAGGTCTGCGACGCGCTGGGCCTCGACAGCCGCGGCCTGCACGTCCCACGCGCCACGCTCCACCGCGTCCAGCACCTCCAGCAGCGTGCCCAGCGGTTCGGGCTCGTGGGGCAGCACCGCGCGCGCGGCGTACACCACCCGCCGGCTGCCCTCGTCGTCGGCATCCACCACGAACACGAACGGCAGGCCCACACCATCGTCGCCGAACCACACCTGGCGCACGTCACGAGAGACATCCGTACCGACGGTCACCGATCCCCAGCCGCCCACGTCGAGGAACCGCCGGACGGTCTGGGCCTCCTCGCCCACGACCACGGTCAGCACGACGCGCCGGTCGGCCAGCGCCGGTTCCAGGCGATCGAGCACGGCACGCGATGCCGCACACCACGTCGCCGCGAACATCACCAGCTGCGGCCCTTCGACCTCGGGATCTTCGGGGAGCCACTCCCCCACGGCCAGCGCCGGGGCCGCCTCGCCCACGGCCACCGTGTCGGCCAGGGCAGGGCAGGCAAACCACAACAAAGCCAGCGCGATCCAGCGGGTATGCACGACCACCTCCCGGCCCGAGCGTAGCGGGCCGTGCGGCCCCGCGGAAGCCCCCACGTGCGCGTTCACTTGCCCACCCGCGACGGCAGTGGGACGATGGTCCTCGGAACCGACCACGACCGAGGGGGTTGCCATGGTCCGCCCGTTTCCAAGCGCCCTGTGCGTGGCTGCGCTGCTCGCGCTGTGCGGCTGCCCCGACGTGTACGACTCGCCACCCGCCATCGAGGCCTCACCCGCGGCGATCGACTTCGGCGTGCTCCCAGCAGGGGCAGCCGCAGACACCGTCCAGGTGACATTCATCAACACCGATGACAGGGATGCCTCGTTGCTCGAGGTCTCGCTCGAGGGTGACGTCGACCAGTTCACGGTCACGACGGTCGGTGGCGACGCCATCTCGTTCCCGGTCCTGCTGCAGCCCGACCAGGACCTCGTCGCTGCCGTGACCTTCCTCACGCCGCCCGAGGACGGCGACTTCGCCTCCAGCGCGACGTTCGTGTTCGCGGTCGCGGTCGACGCTGGTGGCTGCAACGTGGACGCCTACACCCAGGGATTCCGCGACGTGGTCGTCCCCCTCACGGCCAGCACCGGCTGCGACACGGACGGCGACGGGTACGACGGCGAGCAGTGCGAGGGAGATGACTGCGACGACGCCGATCCCGACGTGAACCCGGGCGCGGGCGAGGCCTGTGACGAGGTCGACAACGACTGCGACGGCGAGGTGGACGAGGGCTTCGACCTCGACGGCGATGGCTACCTGTCGTGCGAGGATGATTGCGACGACGGCGACGACGCCACGTACCCCGGCGCCCCCGAGCTGTGCGACGGCCAGGACAACGACTGCGACGGCGAGGTGGGCGACGAGATCGACGCGGACGGCGACGGCCTCGCCCCGTGCGACGGCGACTGCGACGACGACGACGACACCGTGTTCCCGGGCGCGCCCGAGCTGTGCGATGGCCTGGACAACGACTGTGACGGGGGCCCCGCGGCCGACGAGATCGACGGGGACGGGGACGGGTTCCTCGCATGCGAGGACTGCGATGACGCCGACGCGGCCATCCACCCCGGCGCGCTCGAGATCTGCGATGGCGTGGACGGCGACTGCGACGGAGTGCTCCCCGCCGACGAGCAGGACCTCGACGGCGACGGGTACATGGACTGCCTCGAATGCAACGACAACGACCCGGACATCCACCCCGGCGCCGCGGAGACGTGCAACGGCGTGGACGACGATTGCGACGGAGCCCTGTCTCCCGGCGAGGTGGATGGAGACGGAGACGGGTACATGGCTTGTGATGAATGCGACGACACGGATGCGGGCGTGCACCCCGGTGCGACCGAGGTGTGCAACGGCGAGGACGACGACTGCACCGGCAGCCCGGGAGCGGACGAGACCGACGTGGACGGCGACGGCTTCATGGCCTGCGAGGAGTGCGATGACACGAGCGCAGACGTCTTCCCCGGTGCGCCGGAGGTCTGCAATGGCGCGGACGACGACTGTGACGGCTCCCCTGCAACGGACGAGACCGACGCCGACGGCGACGGTTTCATGGCCTGCGAGGAATGCGAAGACGCCGACCCGGCGGTCAACCCGGGCGCGGACGAGGTGTGCAACGGCATCGACGACGACTGCGACGGCGCGCCGGGCGCGGACGAGGTCGACATGGACGGCGACCTGTTCATGGCCTGCGAGGAGTGCGACGACGCCGACGCGGACGTGCACCCGGGAGCGTCCGAGGTCTGCAACGGCCTCGACGACGACTGCGACGGCCTGCTCGCCGACGCCGAGGCGGACGCGGACGCGGACGGCTTCATGACCTGCGAGGAGTGCGACGACACCGACGCCGACGTCTTCCCCGGCGCACCGGAGACCTGCAACGGCCTCGACGACGACTGCGACGGCGCCGTGCCCCCGGACGAGTGGGATGGCGACGGCGACGGCTACCGCGCCTGTGACGAGTGCGACGACGGCGATCCATCCGTGTACCCCGGCGCCCCGGACTCCTGCGATGGCGTCGCTGACAACGACTGCGACGGCATCGACGATCCATCCGAATCCGACGACGACGGGGACGGCCTCACCGAATGCGACGGCGACTGCGACGACGCCGATCCCGCCACCTACCCGGGCGCCACCGAGCTGTGCGACGGTCTGGACAACGACTGCGACGGCATCGACGACACCCTCGGGTACTGGCCCTTCGACAGCGGCACGGGCACCATCGCCGTGGACCAGGGCCCCCACGGCCTCGACGGCGATATCGTCGACGGCACCTGGACCGCGGGTTACGTGGTCAACGCCCTGGACTTCAACGGCACGACCACGAACGTGTCCCTGGCGTACACCGAGCTACGCCCCATGGACGGACTGACCCTGTCCGTCTGGATCAACCCCGACTCGCTGCACGCCAGTTCATGGGACACGATCGTCTCCCACGGGTCGTCCGGCGTGTACGACGGCTGCTGCGGCGACACCTACTTCCTGGGCTACTACCTCAACGGCATCTCCTGGTACACGGGCGACGTGGCCAACGGCTTCAACCTGCTGTGGGACGGCACGGACCATTCGGGCCACGTCGGTGGCTGGCACCACCTCGCCGCCACCTGGAACACCGATACGGGAGAACGTCGCATCTACGTGGACGGCCTCCTGACCGCGGCGGACGCGAACGCTCCTTTCCTCCCCTGGTACGACGACGTGCCCATGCGCATCGGATCGGACACCAACGACGGCCTGCCCGTGCTGTTCTTCGACGGCCAGATCGACGAGGTCAAGCTGTTCGACTGCGCCCTCAACGACACGCAGGTCCAGGCCGACCACCAGGGCAACTGGCCCTTCTGAGATCTCAGCTATCGAGGATCTGGAACGGTCTCATCGCCCCCCACACGAAAATCCCACCAGCGGTACATGTCGGCGAACGGCGCGGTGCCGTGCAGTCGCCAGCCCCGGCGCTGGTGGATGCCCACCAGGTCCAGGCGGCCGAAGCGGCCCAGGCGGCCCATCTCCAGGGCGCCCTCGCGCAGGCGCAACCAGCCGCCGAGCGCCGGGTCGTAGTCCACGACCAGCACCCGGCGTCGCGGCATGCCGAGCACCTCCTCGAACAGGCGAGCGGGCCTGTCCACCTCGTGCACGGTCAGGCACAGCAGCAGGGTGTCGAACTCGCCGGGCAGCGGTCCCTGGGCCACCACGTCCCACACGCGGAATCGTCGCAAGGGGTGGCAACGCTCGGCGTCGGCGATGGCCTCTGCGTCGATGTCGATGCCCAGGTAGCCTTCGGCGCACGCGTCCGCGTTGCGGCCGCGGCCGCAGCCGACCTCGAGCACCGCGTCGTCGCCGACCAGGTCGGCCACCTGCCGGCGCAGGGCGCGTATGCGGGGGCCGCGCTCGAACAGGCGGTCGAGCGGGCGGAGCCGGATCGGGAGTCGTGGCCTTGCCATGAAAGCGTGCGGTGGCGCGGTGCCGGTTGACGCGCCCCCGGTCAGGCGCCATCTTACCAGCAGGCTCCATGAAGCGACCGATCGACATCCTGCGACGCATGCCGAAGTTCGGCGGATTCCTGGTCAAGAAGCCCGACTTCGCCAGGCGCGTGCTCGCCCACCACGCCCGCGAGAGGCTGGTGGGCGGACACTGGATCCGCGCCATCGAGTACGCGGTCACCTACCGCTGTCAGGCCACCTGCGACAAGTGCTCGGCGGTGAAGATGCTGGACACGTCGCGCGACGAGCTCACCCTTCCACAGGTCCGACAGCTCGCCGACGACTGCTACCGGCTGGGCGCCTACGAGGTGAACTTCACCGGCGGGGAGCCGCTGCTGGACAGGGGGCTGGAGGACCTGATCACCGAGTTCCACCCCGGGTCCACGTTCATCGGCATCAACACCAATGGCGCCCTGCTGGACCGGCAGCGGATCCTGTCGTTGCGGGACGCCGGCGCGGATCTGCTCAAGATCAGCATCGACTCGCCCGTGGACTGCGAACATGACCAGAGCCGGGGGATCGACGGCCTGTACGACCACGTGATGGACGTGTTCCGCATGGCCCGGGAGATCCGCGGCATCCGCGCCCACGGCTGCATCGTGGCCACCCGCGACGCGGTGGCATCGGGGAAGGTGGCGCGCACCCTCGACACGGTCAAGGCGCTGGACGGCACCCTCGGCGTGGTGTTCCCCTCGGCCACCGGCGGCTGGTCGCGCAAGCACGAGGTGCTGCTCGACGGCGAGACCCGCGCCGAGCTGGACCGCATGGGCAGCGACCCGGACGTGTTCGTGCAGGGCAACCTGGGCAAGGGCGAGTTCCTCTGCCCGTGCGGAACGCGGGAGATCTACATCAGCTGCTACGGCGACGTGATCCCGTGTCCGTTCATCCAGATCGCGTTCGGCAACGTGACCGAGGAGCGGTTCGACAGCATCTACCGCCGCATGGCCGAGTGGAAGTCCTGCGAGCGCCAGGACGTCTGCAGCAGCGCGGAGGACCCGGCGTTCGTCGACCGCTACGTGGACCCGATCGCCGACCGTCCGACCACCCCGGTGGACTACCGCGAACACCCTGCCTGGGGCGACGGGGAGAACTGACCGCGCGCGCATGGCAGACTGGGGAGATGCCGCCCCCGTCCCGCCGCTGGTTGCCCTTCACCGTGATCGCCGCCACGGCGCTGACCGTGGGCGTGCCCATGGTGCTGGAGCCCGCCGGGATCCAGGGCGCCGATCCCTACCGCAACAACGACTGGCTGAGCATCCTGCTGTTCCGCCAGTGGCTGCACCACAGCGTGCACGAGCTGGGGCAGTTCCCCCTGTGGTGCCCCTTCCTCGGCGGCGGATACCCCACGGTGCAACACCCGTCCGATGGCTCGCTCACCCCGCTGGCCATCCCGGTGCTGCTGTTCGGGGACGTGGCCGGCGTGAAGATCGATCTGGTCGCGCTGGTGTTCCTCGGCGGGCTGGGGGTGTACCTCACGGCCCGCGACCACCTGGGCATGGCCCCGCGCGGCGCCCTGTTCTCGGCCGTGGCGTTCCAGGCGTCGGGCTGGCTGCCGTCCATGCTGCTGGTGGGGTTCTACAACCTGGCGCTGTACCAGCTGATCCCGCTGATCCTGTACTTCGCCGTGCGCGCCCACCGCGAGTGGCGCCACGCCATCCCCGCGGGTGTGCTGTACGGCTTCTTCGCCCACGTGGGAGCCATGGGCAGCGCAGTGCTGGGCCTGTTCCTGGCCCTGCTGACCGTGGCCCTGTCGATCCGCTGGACCGCGCGCCGACCCTCGCTGACCTGGCGCCCGACCGGTGCCCTCGCCCTGACCGTGCTGATCGCCCTGGGCGTGGCCGCGGTCAAGCTGGTCGGGGTGGCGGATCTGAGGGAGCGGGGCTTCTACATGCACGGCTGGGCCGCGGACGCCATGGCCCCGTCGACCACCCCCTGGGACGCGGAGCCGCCCGCCACCCCCGTGGACTACGACGGCAAGGACTGGTCGGACAGCTTCTACACCGGTCTCGGCCACTTCCTGGTCGCGTCCGTGACCCACGTGCCGCTCGAACCACAGACCGACACCCAGGGCGAGTCGCTGACCGACGAGTACGCCTTCCTCGGCGTGCCGTGGCTCGCGGCCGCCCTGTTCCTGCCCGGGCTGGCGCTGACGTGGCGCCGCAGCGCGCCCTGGGCGGTCGCCGGAGGGGTGGTGCTGGTGCTGTGCTTCGGGCCGTACTCGCCGCTGGACCTGTACCGGCTGCTGATCTGGCCGGTGCCCGCGCTGAGGGACATCTCCCAGTTCTACAAGTACGCCAACTTCTTCGTGCTGCTGCTGGCCGTGATGACGTCCGGAGGCGTGCTGCACGCGCTGGGGGACCGCCCCTGGGTGCGGTGGGTGTCGGTGGCGGCCCTGGTCGCGCTGGGTCCGTCCATCGCCCTGCACGGCGCCCTGACCGCGGAGCGGTTCCGCTACCCCGCACCCCGGCTGCCCGCGGCCGAGGCGTTCCACCAGGTCCGCTCCGCCTACAACCCGCTGGCGGATGGCGATCCCTTCCTCTACCGGGAGCTGACGCGGCCGCCAACGCTGACGGAGTACCACAACGTGGCGCGGGGCGTGGGCACCGTGGACTGGTACGCGGACATCTACCTGCCCGAGAACGCCGAGGCCGCCACCCTGGTCGACCCGGTCGACGGCTCCGAGCGCGCCAACCCCCGCTACCGCGGCGAAGCGTGGCTGGCCAGCGGCGGCGGCGAGGTGCTGCAGATCTTCATGCGGGCCAACACCGTGAACGTTGTCGTGCAGCTCGATCGACCCGACACCCTGGTGGTGAACCAGAACCACGACGAGCGATGGCGATGCGAGTTCGGCGAGGTGGAGCCCAGCGACGGGCTGCTGTCCGTGGCGCTGGAGAACACCGGCCGACACACGGTCCAGCTGCGTTTCGTGCCGCGGGACGTGCACGCGGGCATGGCGGTCAGCGGAGCCACCCTCGCGCTGTGCACCGCGGTCTGGTTCGGCCCGGCGCTGCTGCGCAGGCGGAGGGTTGAAGCGTGAGGCGCATCATGCGCATCGGCGCCGCTGCCGGCAGCGGCGTGGCTGCCCTGGTCCTGCTGGCCTGGTTCGCCTGGCCCGGACCCGTGTTCTGGGTCGACCGCTACTGGGACGTGGCCATCACCACGGGCTGGGTCGACCCGGCCGCGGACGCCTACCCCTGGACCGTGGCCGTGGCCTGGTCGCCGGACGGCACCACCCTGGCCTCGGGCGGCTACCACCACGACGTGCTGCTGTGGGACGCGGCCAGCGGCGCACTGGAGGGCCGGCTGCGAGGCCACCGCAGCTGGGTGCAGGAGGTGATCTGGTTCGACCCCCACCACGTGGCGTCCGCGGACTGGGACGGCGTGGTGATCGTGTGGGACGTGGCCACCGGCGAGGCCGCGGCCACGCTCGAGGCCGGGGACGAGACCGACGTGTTCGGCGTGGCCGTGCACCCCACCGAGCCCTTGCTGGCAGCGGGTACCTACGCGGGCACCACGTTCGTGCTCGACTGGCGCACGGACGAGCTGCTGGCCGAGTTCGAGTCCAATCCGGGCGGCACCCTGTTCGCCACGTTCACCCCGGACGGCGAGGAGCTGGTCACGGCGGGTGAGGATGGCCACGTGCGCTTCTTCGCCACCCACACCTGGACCGAGACCCGCGCCATCCCGGCCCACGACGCGGGCATCACCTCGGTCTCGTTCACCGCCGACGGCGCGACCATGCTGTCTGGCGGCGACGACGGCATGGTGCGGCTATGGGACGTGGCCAGCGGCGAGCAGCGCGGCGCGTGGCGGGTGGCCCGCGACTGGGTCAACTTCTGCCACCTGTTGCCCGACGGCCGGCGCTTCCTCACCGCGGGCACGGACGGCCACATCGGCGTGTGGCAGGTGGACCGCGACGAGCCTGTCGCCGACCTGCCCCTGCACTCGGACTGGGCCCAGTGCGTGCGGCCGTCCCGCGATGGGCGCTCGTTCGCGTCCACGGGCAAGGAGGGCACGATCCAGGTCTACGACCTGGACCAGGGCCGGCTGCTGCACGCCATCGACGTGGACGTGGCCATCCAGGACGACCACGGCGGCCCCGGGACCCCGTTCAAGGGGGTGCTATGATGCCCGGACCGGCACGATGAGCGAACAGACCCCACCCCGCTGGTCGCCCGCCGCCGTGGCCGGCGTGCCCCTGGCAGTCCTGCTGCTGTACCTGCTGGTCCCCTTCCGCGCCGCGCGTTTCCTGTCACTGGACTTCGAGTCCTGGCTGGTCAACCTGTACAACGTCGACGACCGCGTGGACGTGGCGTGGGTGGCGCCGGCCGGGTGGCTGCTGGCCCTGGGCGCCGCGCCCCTGTTCGTGCTCGCGCTGTCCGCGTTCGGCTGGCGACGACTGGCCCGCCGCACCTCCTTTCGCGATCCCCTGCACGGGCTCCCCGGCCGGGTCCGGACCGCCGCAGTGGTCGCCGTCCTGTTGCCCTTCGCGCTGCACCTCGCGCCCCTGTCCCTCGCCCTGGCCGTGGGCCTGGCCGTGGAGGTGTTCTGGTGGATCCAGTGGCACGGCAACACCCAGCCGACCATGGAGCTGGTGCTCACGCGCGCGCCGCCGGTGATCGCGGGCTGCGCCGCCGTGTTCGGAACATTGACCGCCGTGTGGGCCCTCCCCCCCGCCACCCGCGCGCCCTCCCGGCTGGGGTCGCTCGCGCGTGCGGGGGCCCGGGCCCTGTGGCTGCTGACGGTGGCCGCCCTGCTCCTGAGCTCGTTCCATGGCCTGCGCTTCTTCGGCGCCCCCGGACGGGACGCGTTCATCGACCGCTGCCACCAGTGTCACGTGCGCGCCGAGGCGCTGTACTACGTCAAGACCCCGGCGGAGTGGAAGCGCACCGTGGAGCGGATGAAGGACTACGAGTACCCGCCGCTGTACGCAGACGAGACCGATGCCATCGAGCAGGTCACGGACGAGGACGAGGCCCTGGTGGTGCCGTTCCTGTGCGGTATGCGCAGCTTCTCCGACGCCTGGACCTTCCGCACTCGCTGCCAGCGCTGCCACGGCTGGGGGACCCGCCACTGGGAGAGCCGGCCCGTCGACAACTGGGAGCGCATCCCCGAGCGGATCGCGCGCTGGTCGCCCTACTACTACCGGGCCGACGTGCGTGACCAGGTCACCAACCACCTGGTGGCGACCCGCGGCAACGACAGCATCACCTTCGACCTCGAGCCCCCGCTGTACGAGTCGTTCGTCGACCTGGAGGAGACCTGCGGCGCCTGCCACTCGGTGACCCGCGAGTTCGAGCGCTATCGCCGCGCGGACGACGCCACCCGCCAGGAGCTGGTCCAGCGCATGGGAGCGCGCATGGACCCGCCCCTGGACGACGCCGCGGTCGAGGAGCTGGCCGAGCGCTGGACGATGTTCATCTCGGACACCGCGCTGATGGTGCGCCTGTTCCCCCACGACCAGCCGGTCCGCGAGGAGGGACTGCCGTGGTGAGGTCGCTGGCACGGATCGGGCTCGCCGCCGCCCTGTGCGCGCTGCTGACCACCTGCTATGCGCCGCCGCCCGAGGGTCAGCTGCCGGGCCACGCCCTGCTGCCGCCCTTCCCCGGCGAGGTGTGGGTCTACGGGTTCGACCCGGGCTGGGACATCTCCCCGGGGGGCCGCTGGTCCGCCGACTTCGACCTGGAGCTGGACCTGTCCCGGCACGAGGAGAGGTTCGGCCGCTTCACCCACGTGATCGTGGCCCTGTCCGCCGAATTGCGCCACGACCGCACCGGCGCCTGGCAGGCGGGCGAGACCTCGTGGGCCGTGACCTCCCGCTTCACCACCACCGGCATGCCCATCGAACACCACACCGGCTGGTCGCGGCTGCGGCTGCTGCACGGCGCGGGCGGGACCCCGTTCGAGGCGTACCAGGATTTCGAGCTCCCCGACGACATCACCCGCGAGCACCGCTTCGAGGGCACGCTCACCGCAGACCTCCCTGCCGACATCCCCCAGGGCTGGTACGAGCCGCGCGTGTTCGTGCTGGTGCGGGTGGAGGGCGTGCACGATCCGGTGCACCTCGATCAGTTCCGCGAGAACTGGGCCGAGAGCGCGCCCGAGGTGCTGCCCCTGGTGCGGGTGGGCAACGTGTCCGCGCCGAGGCTGCCGTGGACCATCCTGGGCCAGAACCGCTACCGCGGCCAGACCGGCCTGCTGCCCCGCGAGGAGCGGGGCCGGACCTCGATCTGCGCGCGCTCCGGCTTCCCGGCCATGGCCGTCGTGCCGCCGGCCGTATACGACATCGCACCCGGCCTGCCCACGATCTACCCCCAGGAGTCGATAGCGCCGGTGGACGGCGGGCTGGAGGTGGTGCCCGAACAGATCCCCAACCACCTGGTGTTCGACGAGGGCCACACCCGCTGCAAGGTCACCCTGCCCGGCGGTACCGTGCAGGACCTGGGCCGCAAGGACATGCAGGGGACGGACTGGATCGGTCCGTGGCTGAAGGACGGACCCTACCCGGTCGACATGACCGCCACCGGTCACTACGTGATCGAGCTGAAGGGCTCGATCGACGACCAGTTCGGGCGCACGTTCACCGGCGGGGGTACCTACGACGTCTGGGTGGCCCACCCCCTGACCATCTCCACCTCGTGCAAGCCGGGCAACAGCTTCCTGGTGGGCGACCGCTACCCGGGCAAGGTCAACGTCAACCCGCCGCTGCCGGCCCAGGTGCGGGTGGAGGTGCGCTACTTCCCCGACTCCGATCCCGACCGCCTGCAGACCTGGCTGGCCGAGGGCACGGCCAACCGCTTCGGCCACTTCGTGCCGTACGACGCCGAGCCGATCACCTTCGACGAGCCGGGCGAGTACTTCAGCCGCGTCACGGTCAGCTACGTGGATCCCATGGGCCGGCTGTGGATGGCGGACCAGACGTCGGCCGGCGTGGTGGCGCCCCACGAACGAGAGATGGTGCTGCACGGGACCCGCGCGTTCCCCTACGACATCCAGCTCGCCGAGGAGTGGTGGGGCTCCGTCGAGCGGTTCGAGGAGCGGCAGGACCTCACCTCGTCCTTCTTCGGCTACACGCCCGCGCCCCTGCCCGATCCGTACGCCCCATACGACCCCAGCGACACCCTGCTGATCGCGTCCAACGGGTTCAACGAGAGCCTGGTCGAGCCCCACCTGACCATGTCGCTGACCGACGACGAGCTCGCCGCGCGGCTGCAGGCCGCCTACACCCACGACTCGGTGCTGGTGCCGGCCTCGATCCAGCCCCCGGACGCGCGCTGGCACTACCTCGACGACGTCGTGCAGGTATCCACGGACAGCGCCGCGTGGTTCCCGGCCGACGCCGAGCACCGCGACGAGCTGCCGGTGCTGCCCGCCCGCTCCGACGGGCTGCACCCGTTCGCCTGGCCCGACGGCCTGGACGTGGAGGCGTACACCTACCTGGGCGTGATCCGCCCGGGCTTCCCGGCCATGACCTCGGTGTACCAGTCCGACGCCATCGGCCTGTACTGGGTGGCCAGCCCCAACCGCTTCGGCCACCACTTCAACGTGGGCCTCAACGGCGACCTCGAGGGCGACCTGTACCGCATCCAGGCCGGCGCCGTGCTGCAGGACCGCACCACGGGCCGCAACTACTACGACGCGTACAGCGCGGCCGTGGTGGTGATCCCCACCGAGGGCACGGCCACCTCGGTGGTCGCGCCGGGGGAGCGGTGGCTGCTGCGGCGCTCCGGCCGCGAGCATGTGATCTTCGTCACCCAGGACACCCACGACACCCTGGAGCTGGGCGAGAAGATGGGCTTCGGCGGGCTGGTCTTCCCCGGGGTGGAGGCGGACGTGACCTGGACCGTGACCTCGCCGTCGGGCGAGGTGCACGTGGTCGAGGGCCGCTCCAACCGGCTGGGTATCGTGCGCGGCTCACCGGCCATCGACGTGGTCGAGCCGGGCCTGTACCGGGCGAAGGTGGAGATGCGGTACGGCGACCTCGTGGGGGACCTGCCGGGCACGTACGATGGCACATTCTGGCACTGCGCCGTGGACCCGGCTGCGCCGTCCGTACTGGAGACGACCCTGGAGGGCATGACCCGGGTGGAGCCGTTCGGCGGGGTCCGCGTGCCGCTGCGATGGGCCGAGGACGTCACCGACGTCACCCTGCACTGGGGGCTGCTGATGCCCGGCATGGTGCTCGACCAGGGCGAGGTCTCACCCCGAGGCACGTCGTGGGAGTACCCGCTCGACCCGACGCAGCTGGCCGTACAGCACCCCAACTTCGACGTGCGCGACTTCTCGGACGGGGAGTGGGGCATGTCCGACACGGTGGTGCTGCAGTTCCTGCTGGAGGGAACCCGAGGTGAAGAGAGGGTGGTGGACTCGCTGCGGCTGGTGATGCGGGACGACCTGCTGTTCAACGCGCGCGAGCTGAGTCGGATGGGCGGTGCTGCAGGGGTGCCCCACGGGGTCAACCAGCGCCACGGGTTCGCGCCCGACCTGTCGGCCATGCCGCAGCAGCCCGGGTTCGTACCGCTGGAGGCCGGCGGCGAGGGGGTGGCGCCGTTCGAGGGCGAGGAGCCGCTCACGCCGCCGGTGCCGCTGGAGCCGCTCACGCCGCCGGTGCCGGTGGAGCCGCCCACGCCGGACGAACCGCCCACGGAGGAGCCGGACACGGACCCGCACGACGATACGGCGCCGCCGTTCCTGATCCCGTAGCTGGCTGCAGAGGCCCCATGCCGGAGCATGGGGCCGAGGATCCGATCACCCCTGCGACCTCCGTCCCAGGCTCCGGCATGGGACGGCAGCGGTCACTTGCCCGCGTCGGGCTTGTCCGGCCCGCGCACCGCATCACCACCTCGGCCCTGATTTGGTGCGCCGCACCAATCACCGAAACATGGCCCGACCTCCCGCCCTCGCCCGGATCTTGGGTGTGGTCCGCCATCACGCACGATTTGTGAACGGCGACCGACCGCTGCACAATGCAGATCGTGGGGAGAATCATGTGCACCACTGCGGTTCAGGAAAAACGCGGTCCACAGCAACCCGCCGGCGCCCCGCCCCGTCCGGGGGTGAGCCAGGGATTGCAGGACCCGCTCGGGGGCCAGCGGTTGTCGGATCCGCTGTGCGATCCGCTGGCCGGGCAGGATGCGAACGGGGGGGACGTCGGTTCGAACGCGGCGGTGCAGTACTATCTCCCACAGCAGCAGTGCCCGCCGAACACGTGCTGCGCCACGCCGACCGACGACGAGACCGTCGACAAGAGCGCAGCGAAGGCCAATCTCCTCAGGTGGAACGGCCTCGCACCGGCGTTCTACCATGCGGAGCAGGGGTGGCTGACCGACAACCACTCGAAGTACCTCGGCCGCACCTACCGCAGTCCCCAGCTGGGCTGGACGTCCTCCATGTACAAGACCGTCGGCCTCACCGCCCTGGGAGAGCTGACCTCGGCTGGCGGCAAGTCGCTCGCAGCGGCGGGTGCTGCCAAGGCCGGCGGCTCGGTGGCCAGCCTGCTCCTCGCCGGAGGCGCGGGTGCGACCGCCGGGAGCGCGTTGCCCGGTCTCGGGACGGTCTCCGGCTTCATCATCGGAGTGCTCGTGGAGGCCGCAGGCTCGATCGTGATCGACCAGTTGACGGGTAGCGAGACTGAAAAAGCGCTGACCCAGGCTGGAGTCGTCTTGTCCGACATGGTCCGACAGAAATCGGGGGAAGTGCACGACGCGACCGGGAAGAAGCTCAAGGAACATGCTACGGCCTTCGCGGTGGTCAGCAAGGCCCTGGACGCGGCGACGAGCCAGCAAGAGGTGGATGAGATCAACAACGGGGTGCAAGCCGAGGTCGAACAGGTGAGCCGACCCGTGCCCCGCTCCGACGACACACTCTACAAGAAGAAACTCAAGGACTGGGTACTCGAGCACGCGGGAGACGAAGAGGACGCGAACAAGGACACGAGCGAGGACCAATGGGAAAAGAACCGTGGTGAGGTATTCGGCCGCGGCCTGGACACCGCCGAGAAACGACAGGACAACCCTCACTGCCTCGATGGCCGCCCAGACCTGCTCGCCGGACACCATGAGATCTGCGGCTACCAGAGTCGTCTTCACTGGAAGAAGGCCGGCCTGAAGGGCCTCCCGCACGCGAAGGACATGATCGCTACTGCGGAGGCGATCGCCAAGGGAGAAGGGGGGGCGATGGATCCTGATGAAGCCATGATGAAGGCGTTCGACGGCAAGAAGATCTCGCTCGACAAGGGCGTCGACGTGAAGAATTTCCGGGAGTTCCTCAAGGCCGAGGTCTCAAGGAGAACCTACTGGGCCGCGCACGAGTCGCTCCTCGACGAAGCGATGGAGCAGGTCGAGAAGGACAAGGGCACCATCGAGTGCACGCTGGACCTGACGACGTCGGACGGCGCCTGCTACGTCGACGAGTGGGAGTACGACATCAGCATCCCGCACGATTCCCACGAGAATCCCGCCCCCAAGCCCATGAACGCCAAGTTCGAGGTCTCACCGGACTAGGATCCACCCCGGGGTCGCCGCTTCCGAAACCAGAGCCACGTCAGCGATGCGAACGGCGCGTGAACAGCCGCGACACGACCGGAGCCGCCGCGGCACTGCGCACCCGATCGGCTACCAGTCCGCGGAGACGTCCGTCACGATCTCACTCCAGCCGCTGGGGTTGCCCGCGAGATCGATGGCACGTGCACGCATCCAGACCGTGTCGTTCTTGTGGTAGCCGTCGAACGTGACCCCGTCACAGGTGGTCTCTCCGGACGGTAGGAAAATGCTCCGCTCACGTGGCCGGCGCCCATGCCCGTCGCCTCCCCTCGGATCGAGGATAGCACGCTGTCCGGGGAGGTCGGTCGGCCTCGGCGGGGGCGCATGCGCCCCCGCCGAGGGCCAGCGGGTGTCGCTGCCACCCACGCCCAGCTCGACAACCCCTCCGGAACGCGTGATCGAGCCCAGATGGGGCTCGACAGCGTGGATTACCAGCTACCCAACGACCGACGGAATCGGTCAACCTACTGATATCTAGGCGGAAAACAGCTCTATCTCGTTCAGGTCCCCCTCGACGCAGGCCCCCGTACCTGCGCGGCCTGCGCGCCAGCCAACCGGCTCAACCCACCTCGAACACGGGCTCCTCGTCGTCATTGGGCGGATCGATGTAGGCGTCGTCGCCGGGGTCCTCGTCGATGAAGTAGCTCTCGTCGGGCGGTCCCTCGTCGAACGACAGGTCATCCTGCGCCCACGGAGGCGCTCGCGCGTGCTTCAACTCGGGCACGCAGGTGTCGAGCCCGTAGTGGTTCGTGAGGCGGTCCAGCGAGTCGCGATCGTGGATCGTCGCAACGATCTCCATCCGCGATCCGCAATCGGGGCACTCCAGCGGATCGAAGCCCCAAGACTGCGTTTCATACTGCACCTCGCCCAGCAGCTGCGTCGGAG
>CAZXHG010000081.1:0-35563 GCA_964639985.1 uncultured Rickettsiales bacterium | reverse complement strand
GCAGCCAAAGCCACAACCGAAACCGGAGCCGGCCCCGCCGCAGCCAAAGCCGCAGCCGGCCCCGCCGCAGCCGAAGCCACAGCCGAAGCCAGAGCCGGCCCCGCCGCAGCCAAAGCCGCAGCCGGCCCCGCCGCAGCCAAAGCCACAGCCGAAGCCAGAGCCGGCCCCGCCGCAGCCAAAGCCGGAACCGAAACCAAAGCCTCAGCCCAAGCCCAAGCCGAAGCCGAAGCCCACCCCCCGGATCATGGGCAAGGACGACCCGCCGTGGGCGCCGATGCTCCCGCTGGTGTCGGTGATGATGGCGGACGGCGCGCCCAAGCCGGCGGAGAAGGACTACATCCAGAAGCTGCTCGAGGCGCTCGGATCACCCCCGGTGCCCGCCAACATGCTGAAGGTGCACGAACCCCTGGACGTGCCCATGCCCAAGGCGGAGCGTTCGCGCGCCAAGATGATCGAGTCCATGATCCGCCTCGTGTACCTCGACCAGCGGCGCAGCAACGTGGAGATGCAGATCGTGCGCAAGTTCGCCGAGGCCTGGGGAGTGCCCAGCGCCAAGGTCGCCGAGTACGACCGCGAACATGGCAAGAAGCAGTCCAAGGGCCTCAAGGGCCTGTTCGGCCGCTTCCGGCGGTGAAGACGGGTTCAACGTCCAGCAGGGCAAGTGGATGAAGAGGTCCCCGGTGGACGGAGGCGAGCATGTGGTACGCGCGCATTGCCCCCGGCTGAATGTAGAGAAGGAGTTCTCGGTCACCGTCGACGGGGACGACGTGATGCTCGGGTGCTGGGACTTCGAGGCGGACGCGGAGTGTGCACGCTGATCCAGCACCCGGCGATGGGGTAGACTCGCACTGCGATGGGCTCGACTGACGAACACACCACCCGCGCGGTGCTCGACCTGGACGCCGACCGACTCGTCACCTTCGACCACACCCTCAGCTTCGGCCGCGAGCCCACCAACGACGGCGACGGCGACGCGGACTGCGACGACGCGGACTGCCCCTGCGATGTGGACGGCGACGGCTATCTGGCCGTGGCCGACGACGACGACGACGGTGACACGGGGTGCGAATGCGATGCGTCGGGTGATGGCTCGGGTGGCGCTGCCGTGGCCGCCCTGCTCCTCGTGCTGGCTTCGGTCCGGCGGCGGGCGGGCACCGCCTGACCCACGCTCCACACGCTGGCCATCCCTGCATCAGCCCATCGCAGCCCCGACCATCGCGCTCTCTCCACGTCGGTCGACGCGCAGCCCACTTGAGTATTTGGCCAAACCGCCATACTCTCCCCCACCGGAGCTCCCATGAAGGAACGCGCGGCCTACAAGCAGCAGGCGCGGGTGATGAAGGCCCTGGCCAACGAGTCCCGCCTGATGATCATCGACCGGCTCGGCCTGTCCGAGTGCTCGGCCGGCGAGCTCACCCGCATGGTGGGCACGGACCAGTCCACGGTGAGCAAGCACCTGGCCGTGCTGCGCGCGGTCGGCCTGGTGGAGGACCGGCGCGAGGGCAACGTGGTCATCTACCGGCTCGTCACCCCGTGCGTGCTCAACTTCTTCGCCTGCACGGCGCAGGTCCTGGAGGAGCGGGACTGACGTGAGCGACCGCAGGCTGCTGCTGCTGTTCGTCGGCGTGTTCGCCGCCTGCTGGCTGCTGCCGGTGGACGACGACCGCTTCACCGGCGCGGTGCACGAGAGCCTGGTGCTGACCCGCTGGTACGCGCGCGAGCACGTGCTGACCTGCCTGGTGCCCGCCCTGTTCATCGCCGGCGCCATCGGCGTGTTCGTCGGCCGCGGGGCGGTGATGCGCTACCTGGGCCCGGGCGCGTCGCGGATCGTGGCCTACCCGGTGGCCGCCGCCTCCGGCACCGTGCTGGCGGTGTGCTCGTGCACGGTCCTGCCCCTGTTCGCCGGGATCCGCAAGCAGGGCGCGGGCCTGGGACCGGCCACGGCCTTCCTGTACTCCGGCCCGGCGATCAACGTGCTGGCCATCGTGCTGACCGCCCGGGTGCTCGGCGTGGAGCTGGGCATCGCCCGGGCCATCGGCGCGATCCTGTTCTCGGTGGTCATCGGCCTGTGCATGCACCTGCTGTTCCGCCGGTCCGAGGCGGACCGCGCCCGGGCCGGCGGCTTCGCCCTGCCCGACGCGGACCACGGCCGGAGGCCCTGGCAGGACGTCCTGTTCTTCGGGGTGATGGTGGGCATCCTGGTGTTCGCCAACTGGGGCCGGCCCCAGGCGGGTGACGCCGGGCTGTGGGCGGCCGTGTTCGCGGCGAGGTGGTACGTCACCGGCGCGCTGGCCCTGGTGCTCGCCGTGGCCTTGGTCGCCTGGTTCTCCCGCGTCGAGCTCGGCGCGTGGGTGGACGAGACCTGGACCTTCACCCGGCAGATCCTGCCGCTGCTGCTGGCAGGCGTGCTGGTGGCCGGCTTCCTGCTGGGCAGCCCCGAGGGAGGACAGGGCATCATCCCCGACGCCTGGGTCGCGGCCATGGTCGGGGGCAACTCCCTGCGCGCCAACCTGTTCGCATCCGTGGCCGGGGCGCTGATGTACTTCGCCACGCTGACCGAGGTGCCGATCCTGGAGGGGCTGATGCGGTCGGGCATGGGCAAGGGGCCGGCCCTGGCTCTGCTGCTGGCCGGGCCTGCCCTGTCGCTGCCGAACATGCTGGTGATCCACTCCGTGCTCGGAACACGGAAGACTTCGGCGTTCATCGTGTTGGTAGTCGTGCTCTCCACCGCAGCCGGGTCGATCTACGGCGCCGTGCTGCCGGAGTAGGAGATATGGGCGGACTGGTCGAGAACACGGGCACGTACATCCAGACCAATCCGTGGCTGGCGCTCGTGGCCGTGTTCGTGGGCGGCGTGCTGACCGCGTCCAGCCCCTGCGTGCTGGCCATGATCCCATTGATGATGAGCTTCGTGGCCGGGCGGGGCGAGCAGCAGACCGGCCTGCTGCGGGCCTTTTCATACTCGGTGCTGTTCGTGGTCGGGCTGTGCACCACGTTCACCACGCTGGGCATGATCGCGGCCCTGGCCGGCACCCTGTACGGCGACGTGTCCGGGGTCTGGAGCTGGATCGTGGCCGGGGTGTGCCTGGTGATGGGCCTGCACCTGATGGGCGTGCTGGACTTCACCATCCCCATGCCGGTCAAGGTCCAGCCCCACGTACGAGGCCCGCTGGGCGCGCTGCTGCTGGGCCTGCTGTTCGGCGTGGTGTCCGCGCCCTGCGCGGCGCCGATCCTGGTCGTGCTGCTGACCTACCTGGCCGGTTCGGGCGCGTCCGTCCTCTACGGCGGCCTGCTGCTGCTGATGTACGCCCTGGGCCACAGCGTGCTGATCCTGATCGCGGGCACGTCCATGGGCATGGCCCAGGCGATCCTGGCGTCGAAGCGGATGACCCGCGCCACCGACCTGATGCGGCGGGCGGCCGGGGTGATGATCATCCTCGTGGGGGCGTTCTTCCTCTACGAGGGCATCGTGAAGTGACCGGCTGCTTCGCCACGCGCGGGGCCGGAGGAGGCGACATGGAGGTCAAGGTCCTGGGACCGGGTTGTACCAAGTGCAACAAGTTGTACGACGAGACCCGCAAGGCCATCGACGAGGCTGGCGTGGAGGCCACGCTGGTCAAGGTGGAGGACATCAACGAGATCGCCGATCACGGGGTGATGTTCACGCCCGCGCTGGTGATCGACGGTGAGGTCCGCAGCAGCGGGTCGGTGCTCAAGGCGGCGAAGATCGCGGCCCTGCTGCGGGAGGAGGGATGAGGGCGCGCGCGGGCACTCTACCGCGGGCGCTGTGGGTGATGGGCGGCCTGCTGGTCCTGGGGCTGGCCGCAGCGGCCTGCGGCGGGGACGAGGCCACGGCCCAGTCCTCGCAACAGACAGCGAAGGCGACCGTCACCCGGATCGCGTTCATCGACCTGCAGGAGAGCTGCAAGTGCACGCGTGAGCGCATCGACGGGACCTGGGCGCAGCTCGAGACCGCGCTTCAGGGCCGTTCGGACATCACGGTGGACCGCATCCAGCAGGACGTCGATCCCGACAGGGCCGCGCCCTACCTCGAGATGCGCGCGATGATGGTCGCGCCCGGCCTGTACCTCCTCGACGCGGACGGCGCCCTGGTCGAGATGCTGCAAGGGGAGCTGACCGCAGCGCAGATCGGCGAGTTGTTGCCGTGAACCGACTCCTGCTCGGACCGGCGGCGGCGATCGCGTTGACCTGTCTGACGGCAGCGATCGCCATCGGGGGCACGGCTCCTGCGAGCACATGCCCCGATCTCCACTGACTCGGCACCTGGCCATACGTCGACTTCTGGAACGCGGCCCAGGCCCTGGCCACCGTGGGCCTCACCCACATGCACGGGCAATACAACGAGTACAAGGGCCTCAGGGCCTTCGGGGAGGCCGCGGAACAGGGGAGCGGTTCGGTGGGGCCGACACAGGAACCCGGGTTCCAGTCCTCCCCCGGAACTAGTAGCGTTGTCACGACCCGGTCGTTGCCGGCGACGGCGGTCCAGGAGCAGCCCCATGAGCGAGTCGATGACCCTGTCCCGATCCCTGTGTGCGGTCCTGGCCCTGTGCCTGTCGGGTCCGGTACACGCCGGAGAGGAGCCCATGCCACACCCCCCCAGAGCATCGACACCAGCCTCTTCGTCGCGGGCGGGATGGTGGAACGGCAGCTGACCAAGGAGGCCACGATCGCGGCTCCCCCCGCCGAGGTGTTCGCCGCCCTCAGCACGTCCGAGGGGTGGAAGGCCTTCCTCGAGGCGGACGCCCACGTCGAGCTGCGTGTAGGCGGTCCGATGGAGATCTATTTCGCCCCCGAGATGGAGGACGGGCTGCGCGGCTCCGAAGGCTGCCAGATCCTCTCCTACGTGCCCGACCGGATGCTGTCGTACTCGTGGAACGCACCCCCCTCGATCCCCGAGGCCCGAGCCAAGCGGACCTGGATCGTGGTGCTGCTCCACCCCATGGACGAAGGGGCCACGCGCCTCGAGATCCACCACCTCGGCTTCGGTGAGGGGCCCGTGTGGGACGAGACCTACCAGTACTTCGACCGCGCATGGGGCCTGGTGGCCGACGCGCTGGTGGCGCACTTCGCCGGGTAGTCCCCGGACGTTGCCCCCGTCTACTTCGGCTCGCGGATCATCATCAGCAGCATCTTGAACCGCTCCACCGCCTTGACCGCGTGGGGAATGTCCGCGGGCATCAGCACGGTCTGGCCGGTGGTGGCCACGACCACCTCGCCGGCGATGGTCAGCTCCACGGTCCCGTCGAGCACCTGCACGTAGGCGTTGAACGGAGCGGTGTGCTCGCTGAGCTCCTCGCCCGCGTCGAACGCGAACACGGTCAACGTGCCGCCCTTGCCCTTCTCCAGGGTCCGGCTGACCACGGAACCGTCTGCATACTCGACGAGATCGGCGAGCCTCGCGGGCTCACCCGGGTTCATGCCTGGCATGGGTCGTCCTCCGCAGGAAAAAGGGACGTTCGCAACTTATCAACTTATGCGGGGCGGATAGGTTGATAAGTTGCGAACGTCCCTTTTCCTAGGGCACGCGCAGGTGAATCGGGTTGCTCGCCGCGTACGCGTGGGCCCCGGACCACACCGGCCACAGGTCTCCATCCCCCTCGGCCTCGACGAACAGGTAAGCGTCCTCGTCCACCACCCACTCCACGTCGGCCACGAAGCGCTGCACCTCGCCCTCGGCCAGCTGCTCGGCGCCCCACGAGGCCACGACGTCGCAGCCGTCCCCCCGCAGCCGCACCTCGTCCACGTCCATCCAGGTGGGGGCCCAGACCTCGATGTGCAGGGTCACCAGGTCGGCGGTGATCTCGTCCCCCATCTCCGCCGTTCCGCCCACCTCGTCCGTGGCGGTGAACACGATGAACGGGCCGCCGCTGACCACCAGGTGACCACCTGCGACCGACGCCAGGAAGGTGCCCAGGTCCACCTCGGCCGGCTCGTCCGTGCCGACCCACACGTACGAGCGCGCGTAGCCCGCCCCGGGCCGGAGTCCGTGCTCGTCACTGACCCCGGTAGCGGTCTTGCGGTACCCCAGGTCCAGGTGGGAGCACCAGTCCAGCAGCAGCATGTCCATGGTGTCGTAGTTCTTGGACTGCAGCAGCTCCATGGCGTCGAAGTCGTCCGAGTAGAACGACGGATTGTCGGCCTCGTCCGCGTCGGGATCCCACCCGGCGAAGGTGAACATGCCCGGCGTGCGCCCGTGGTTGACCTGGATCACCCCGTCGTCGGGCAGCACGCCTCGCATCTCGGCGAACAGCTCCTCGGTGTCCCCCTCGAGCTCCCACCACACCGGTGCGCCGTGGTTGGACAGGCTCGGGTCCTCGGTCATGGGGAAGATGTTGAAGTGGCCCCGCAGCAGGGTCGTGACCTCGGTGGCGGGCACGGCGCGCACCCAAGGCTGCAGCCCCAGCGCCTCGAGCGGGGACTGGTAGTCGGACACGGCGTCGTGGGTCGTGGCCACGTGCAGCTGCAGGTCCGAGGCCGCCACCTGCAGCAGCCTGTCCTCCATGGTGCACTTGCCGTCCATGGAGGGGGAGGCGTGGCTGTGGAAGTCGGCAGTCACCCAGCCCGGGGTGTCGTAGGCCCGGGGCACGACCAGCTCCACGGACGCCGCCTGCCCGGCCTCCAGCACCAGGCCGGCGTGCTCGGCCAGCTCGTGGCGGAAGCTGCGATGGCCCACCAGGTCGTACTCGCCGGCCGGGAGGGCCACGTCCATCTCGCCGTCGGCCAGCCACACGATCGTGCGGGCGCCGCCCGGGCGATGCTCGCCCAGGCGGCCGTCGGGCGGACGGGGGTCCTCGCTGCCCTCGGCAAAGCGGACGTGCACCACGGCCGGGCTCGGCGCGCCGGTCTCGTCCACCACCGTCAGGGTCAGCACGGCCGGGTCGGGCAGGACCAGGTCGGCCTCCTGCTCCCCGCCGTCGGTCAGCGTCACGGCCACGGGATCGCCCCGGCCGTGGCCGTCGGCCCGGGGTACGACCGCCACGGTCTCGTCGCCGGCCAGGGCGTCGAGCTGCAGCTGGTCCTGGGCCTCGCCCACGAAGGTGCCGTAGCTGCCTGCCGCCTCGGGGATGTCCACCCGCTCCCCCTCGCCGTCGCCCAGGGCGACCAGGGACCAGTCACCGGGGGGCGCGTCGATGCGGTAGCGGCCGTCGTCGCCGGTGACGGCAAAGGTCCACGGGGCGCCGTCGTCGTCCACCAGGTACACGCGGGCGCCGGCGATGGGCTCGCCTGCGTCCTGCGTGGTGAGGGTGCCGGTCACCGCGCCCATGGGCAGCCCGAGCAGTTCGAGGCGGGCCCGCTCCAGGATCGCCATGTCCGGGCCGACCCCCAGGTAGCGCACGAAGCCCACCTCGCCCCCGGGAGCCAGCTCGGCCTCGGGCCCGGGGAACACGGAGAACCCCAGCAGGTCGGACAGCAGCGCGGTGGCGCCCGGACTGGGGACCAGCCCCTCGGCCGGGAACAGGCCGAGCGCGAGGTCGTTGTACCGCGACGCGTAGCCCGCCATCACGGAACCGTCGGGATCGATGTCCTCGTCCACCCCTGCCCCGGGCATGAAGGTCGACACCAGCCCCAACTCCAGCACACCACCGTCGATCAGGCTCACCTCCACGGTCTCGCCGGTCGGGTTGCTCACCACCGTCTCGATCCGCAGCAGCTCGGACCCGGGCTCCAGGGTCAGGGTCTGCTCCAGCGTCAGGCCCAGGTCGGGGTAGAGGTCGGGGTTCTCCATGGCGCCGAGCAGGTAGGCGAAGCCCGTGTCGGTCCCGGTGGCGCGGACCACGGCCGCGCTCCCGTCGCTGCCGTCGTTCACGATCTCGATCAGCTCCGGGGCGAAGATGCGCCCCAGGGACATCAGGGTGGCCAGGTCGTCGATGACGTCCCGGTCGACCGTGTCGTCCGGCCGCACCACGTCCGCGTCGATGAGGGTGCCGGCGTGGTGTTCGAGGTTGTGGCCCTCGCGCCAGCCCTGCAGCACGAACCGGGCGCGGTCGTTGTAGATCAGCAGGTCCCCTGCACGGGACTCGCCGGCAGCGCCGCCGATGAACGCGGATTCGTCCGCCGCGGCCAGCCAGCCAGCCCGGGCCTCGTCCGGACCGAGGGACTCGGTCAGGTCCGGAGGGAGTGGATCCGGGGGATCCACGGACTCGGAGTCGCAGGCCACGGCCGCGAAGAGCAGCGAGGCGAACAGCGCGTACTCGAAGGTTTCCACGGCGTCTCCTCGGGCTGAGCGAGCAGTGTACGCTACTCCCACCGACCGGAGCACCGATGGAGATCCCCGGCCCGCTGCAGCTGCTGACCCTCGAGGACCTGCACGAGCAGGTGATCCAGCAGGGCTTGCTGCGCGCGATCCGCACGGTGTGGATCGCCACGGCCGACCTCAAGGACATGCACGTGCCCGGCGGGCGGCGCTACGAGCCGATCCTGGCGGAGTTCGACCGCATGGCGACGCGCGGGGTGCGCTTCCGCGTGATCCACGCGGACCTGCCGTCGCGGCCGTTCCGCGACACCCTGGACCGCTTCCCCCGCCTGACCGCGTCGGCCTTGGAGCTGCAGGTCTGCCCCCGCTCCCACTGGAAGATGGTGGTGGTCGACGGCGCGTTCGCCTACCTGGGCTCGGCCAACTTCACCGGCGCCGGGCTGGGCGCGCGCAGCACCCGCCGCCGCAACCTCGAGCTGGGCGTGGCCAGCCGGGAGCCCGCATTCGTGCGGCAACTCGCCGATCTGTTCGACCGGTTCTGGATGGGTGACCACTGCAACGACTGTTCGCTGCGGACCCGGTGCCCGGACCCGATCACGGTCTGACCACGGCACCGGTGGTATCGTGGACGGCCGAGGAGGCGGTCCATGTCGGTCGACGTTCGCTGGCTCATCCCACTCGCCGCCCTGCTCGCCCTGGCCGGCTGTCCCGTGGCCGGCGGCGATGACGACAGCGCCGGGACCGACGACGACGACGGCCCGGTGGGTGACCCGGCCACCATCCCGCTGGCCGGCTCCTGCGATCTCGACCAGCGCCTCGGCGGATTCGTGGCGGAGGCGTACGCGGACTACTCCATCGTGGACGGCACGGTCTCGGACGGGGTGGTGCCGCTGAGCGTGCTGGAGCAGGTCCTGCAGCAAGGCGACTGCCGGCTGATGAAACGCAACAACCCGTTCTGCGACCCCCCGTGCGCCCCGGACGAGACCTGCGACTTCGACGGCGAGTGCATCCCCTACCCCTCCCCCGTGGACCTGGGCACCGTGACCGTACTGGGGCTGGAGGAGGCGGTGGTGATGGAGCCGATCGTGCCGGGGTACAGCTATTTCGACACCTCCTTGCCCCACCCCGCGTTCTTGCCGGGAGAGCTGATCGAGCTGCGGACCAGCGGCGGCACCGTGGAACCGTTCACCTTGCACGGGGTGGGCGTGCACCTGCTGGCACCGCCCGTGGGCAGCTGGGTGGTCGCCGAGGGCCAGCCTCTTGCCGTGACGTGGGAACCGCCCGGCACCGACGTGCGCTCCACGATGGCGCTGACCCTGAACATCGACCAGCACGGCATCTCCCCGGTGACCGCGTGGTGCGAGTTCGAGGACTCGGGCTCGGGCGAGGTGCCGGCCGCGGTGATCGAGGCGCTGTTCAGCGCGGGCGTGTCCGGCTACCCCAACGGCACGCTGAGCCGTCACACGGTCGACTCGGTGGGCGCGTCCACCGCGTGCGTGGACCTGGAGGTGGCGTCGCCGGTGGACGTGGACGTGGACGTGGCCGGCTACATCCCGTGCAAGGACGACGACGACTGCCCGGACGGCATGGAATGCAACGAGGCGATCGGACTGTGCGAGTGAGCGCAGGGAACCAGGAGAATCGATCGATGTCCCCCTTCCCCGGACGATGGCTGTGGGTGATGCTGCTGGTGATGGCCGTGGGCTGTGGCCCCGCCGAGGTCGTGCCGCCCGACGACGACGACGCAGCCGACGACGACGACGTGGCCGACGACGACGACGTGGCCGACGACGACACCACCGAGCCGTTCGACTGCACGGACCTGCCCGCCCTGCCACCGGCCTTCGAGCTGATCCCCGGCTTCACCGGCGCCGAGGACTTCGCGTTCGACGGCCAGGGGTGGGTGGCCTCGGTCAGCTTCCAGGGCAACTTCGTCCGCCACACCATCGACGGCGAGATGGAGATCATCAAGCCCAACCTCACCAGCGAGGCCGCCGGCACCGAGATCCTGCCGGGGGGCGACTTCGTGATCTGCGACGTGGCCAACGGCGCGCTGGTGCGGGTGACCCCCGAGGGCGGCACCACCACCCTGGTCTCCGGGCTCAGCTACCCCAACGGCGTTGAGGTGGGGCTGGACGGGTTCGTGTACGTCAGCGAGCACAACGCCGGCCGGGTGCGGCGGGTGGACCCGGACACCGGCGACTACACGATCATCGCCGAGGGCCTGACCAACCCCAACGGCCTGGCCTTCTCCCCGGACCACGGCACCCTGTACGTCAACAGCTTCGGCGGCGGCACGGTGCACGCCATCTCCGGCAGCGGCGAGGACTGGACCACCAGCCTGTACGCCCAGATGCCGGCCACCCCCAGCAGCGGTGGCTGCGACGGACTGTCCGAGGGTGACGAGTGCTTCCTCGACTGGGGTATCGGCCTGTGCGAGGACCAGGCCGGCGAGGTGGTCTGCGCCGAACACCTGGACGAGGCGGCCTGCGACGGCCTGACCCACGGCGATCCCTGCGTGACCTCCGCGCTCGGCGAGGTGGTGGACAGCGTCTGCGCCACGGTGGGCGGCACGCTGTTCTGTCCCAAGGTGCCGGGCGAGGTGGTGCAGGCCTGCGACGGCCAGTCCAGCGGCGACCCATGCACCGCCCTGGGGATCACGTCCGACTGCGATCCCAGCTGGGAGGGCGTGATGATCTGCGACGTCACGTCGTGGGAGACCGTGGTCTTCGAGGCCTGCGAGGGGCTGGCCGAGGGCGACACCTGCGTGGTGGTGGAGTACGAGGGCTACAGCGGCGGCGAGTGCGTGGCCGGCCCGGGCGGCGCGCTGCAGTGCGACGTCGAATGGGGGGGTGGCTGGGACGGCGGAGGCCTGCTCGACGGGCTGAACGTGGACGTGTGCGGCAACGTGTACGTCACCGAGTACGTCAACTACGGCTCCATCTGGCGGTTCGCCCCGGCGGGCGGCGATCCCGAGCTCGTGGTGGAGACCGGCAGCTCCTGGATCCCCAACATGAAGTGGGGCTACGGCATCGGCGGCTGGGAGACGGACGTGCTGTACGTCAGCGACCGGGACACGGCCGGCATCTTCGCCGTGGAGCTGGGCATCCCAGGCAAGCCCACGGCGTTCTCGCCGTGAACCGACGCATATTGCCTAGCCGTCGCCCTTCGACGCCTTCGACGGCCCGTGCAGCAGCCCCATCACCGCCCCCATCTCCACCAGCTCCAGCACGGTGCCGTCCGGATTCAGGAAGCAGATGAAGCGGGTGGTGCCGACCACCAGGCGCCGGGCGATTTCGCCCTGGCGGACCCCGTCCGGGGACATCATGACCTCGCGGATCAGCCGGAACGCGGCCACGCTGAGGCCCATGTCGGCCAGCTCGGCAGCGAGCTGCTGCTCGGACGTCGCGGCCACGGCCCACAGCTTGAGCACGACCAGGTCGTCGAGGGAGTGGGGAACGTCGATGGTGCGAGCTTCACTCATAGTTAGTCAGCGCTAACTGACTATTTCACGATCGACAAGCTCGCCTCCACTAGGTGCTGCTCCATCCACCGCACGCCGAACGGCACGAGATCACGGGCCTCGAGCAGCTCGGCAGGTGCGCTGCCGATCGTGCCGGTGGGCGCCGCGCCCGTGGCCAGATAGGCCTGCAGGATGCGCGTGAAGTAGTCCACGCCGTCGAGATCGACGATGCCGTGCTCGTCATCGAGGCAGTGCACGATCCGCACCTCGGTGCCTGCGGTAGTCCGGACCCGCCGGTGGCGCCGCGCGCGCCGCTTGTGGGGCAACCTCGCCAGGTACTCGGCGTGGTGCAGCAGGGTGGTCGTGTCGGTGTCCGCGCCCATGCGCAGCACCTTGCCGCGCAGGTCGACCAGGCGCTCCAGCGCCGATCCCGGTCCGTAGTAGTCGTTCCACGGCGGCGCCATGACCAGCAGCCCTGCCTGCGCGCCGCGCGCCGCGAACCGCCCCTCCGGGTGGTCGGAGACCACCGTCCCCAGGTGCTGACGGAAGATCTCGGCGAACGCGCCGACGTCACGGTCGGCCGGCGTGGCCAGGGCGTCGAACGGCTCGGCGTCGGCGAGCAGCGCGTCCCGCTGCGGCTCGGGCCGCTGGTTGACCCAGGCATGCTCGTTGTGCGCGCCCAGCACCATCAGCAGCGTGCCGGCCTCGCCCACAGCCCGGTCCAGCGCCTCGATCAGCCCGGCCGCCCGCCCCTCGGTCGGTCCGATGGCCTTGAGCGAGGCGTGCACCATGACCGTGTCGCCCGGCTCCACGCCGAGGCGGGCCAGGTCGCCGACCAGGGAGTGGATGGGGTGCGGGTCGTTCATCGGTCCGTAGGAGCCGTGGCCGTCGCTCAGTCCTCGACCGGCTCGATCACGACCAGCAAGTCGCCCTTGGCCACGGGCTGCCCCACGGCCACGTGCACCTCGGAGACGCGGCCCGGCACAGCGGCGCAGATCTCGTTCTCCATCTTCATCGCCTCGAGGATCAACAGCGGCTGGTCGACCTCCACCACCTCGCCGTGATCGACGACGAGCTGGGCCACGATGCCGGGCATGCTGGCCCGCACGACCTGGCCGTCACCGTCATGCTCCAGGTGATCGCCGGCGCCGCTGCGGCCTCGGCGCTCGTCGCGCACGCGCATGTCCCAGGCCCGCCGGCCGTCGCCCACCCGGAAGCTGCCGCCGTCGCCGGTGGACTCGACCGCAACGGTCGCGGACCGCCGGTCCACGAGGACCGAGTACTCATCGTCTCCGATCGGCGTCAGGTCCATGTCGACGAGGTCGCCGTCCACGGTCACGGTCCCGCCCTGCTCGTCGACCGAGACCTCGTACTCCCGCCCGTCCACGGACACCTGGTAGCGAGTGGTCTGCCCGTTCATCGCAGCCCCCTTCCGTGGGCGTCGAGGCGGCCGGCCAGGGCCCACTGCGAGCGCACGGACGTCACCGGCTGCTCCGCGGCCGCCCGCCGGTCGAAGCGGTGCCGGTGCACGTGCAGGGCCGCGATCACCGCGGCCAGCCGTTCGGCGCGAAGGTCCTCGTCCGGGCCCTGCTCCACGAGCCAGGGCTCCAGCCAGCTGGTGTGGAAGTCCCAGGTACGGAACTCCTCGCTGTGCACGATACGGGACAGCAGCGGGATGGTCGTGTCCACGCCCACCACCGAGAACTCGTCCAGGGCCCGGGCCAGGCGGCGTGTGGCCTCCTCCCGGTCACGGCCCCAGACCACGAGCTTGGCCGCCATGGGATCGTAGTTGAGGGTGATCTCCTTGCCCGGGTACAGGCAGCTGTCCATGCGCACGTGCAGCCCGCCGGGCTCGTGCAGGGCCACGATCCGGCCGGGGGACGGCACGAAGCCGTTGACCGTGTCCTCGGCCAGGATCCGCGCCTCCAGCGCCCAGCCCCGGGGCTCCACCTGGTCCTGGGTCATGGCCAGCAGCTCGCCCGAGGCGATACGCAGCTGCGCCTCGACCAGGTCGATGCCGTACACCAGCTCCGTGACCGGGTGCTCCACCTGCAGACGCGTGTTCATCTCCAGGAAGTAGAACTCCCCGCGCTCGTCCACGAGGAACTCCACGGTGCCGGCGTTCACGTAGCCGACCTTCTGGGCGAGCGCCACGGCCGACGCGCCCATCCGGGCCCGCAGCTCCGGCGTGACCACCGGCGACGGGGCCTCTTCGATCACCTTCTGGTGGCGCCGCTGGATCGAGCACTCCCGCTCGCCTAGGTGGATCACGTTGCCGTGGGTATCGGCCAGGATCTGGATCTCCACGTGGCGCGCCCGGTCGAAGTACTTCTCGATGTAGACCTCGCCGTTGCCGAACGACGCCAGCGCCTCGCTGGAGGCCCGTCGCAGGGAGCTCTCCAGTTCCCCGGCCTCGCGCACGATGCGGATGCCCTTGCCGCCGCCGCCGCCGGAGGCCTTGATCATCAGCGGGTAGCCGATCTCATCGGCGATGCGCCGGGCCTCGGACTCGTCCTCGACCACGCTCTTCGTGCCAGGGATGAGCGGCACGTTCGCCTCCACCGCGGCCTTGCGCGCCTGGATCTTGTCGCCCATGCGGGCGATGGCGTCGCCAGACGGACCGATCCAGGTGAGCCCGGCGTCGGCCACGGCCGTGGCAAAGGCGGCGTTCTCGGACAGGAAGCCGTACCCGGGGTGGATGGCGTCCGCGCCGGTCTCCCGGGCGACCTCGATCAGCCGGTCGGCGTCGAGGTAGCTGCTCGCGGCCGGGGCCTCGCCGATGCGGCAGGCCTCGTCGGCGAGGCGGACGTGCAGCTCACGCCGGTCCACGTCGGAGTACACGGCCACGGTGGCGACGCGCAGCTCACGGCAGGCGCGGATCACCCGCACGGCGATCTCTCCGCGGTTGGCTACGAGGACCTTCTTCAGCATCGATCCTTCCCGGGTTCTCGATTGTCGAGTCTGCCGCCGGTGCGGTGGGCACCCGGGCGGCGGTCGGCGAGACGATTGTCCGCGACACCTCGCAGGGGAAGATACCAGCGATCCCTCGCCAGGGCCATCCGGCCGGGCTCTCACCGCCTCCGCATGGATACCAGGATCGACACGGGATTCCCCTCTCGGCTCCCCGTCAATCTACCAGGGAACCCGTGTGACGAAATCGACCCGATCGATCCAACGGGGTTGACCCCCTCCTCCGACCTGAAGAGACTGTGCGCGTTCGTTCCTGGACCGACCCCCACAACCTGTTCCGAGCGCCCCCAAGGAGCAACCTCATGGCCCTCCACAAGATCGCCGAAGGCAAGACCAAGACCATCTGGCAGGACCCGGACGACGACCTGCGAGTGCTCGTCGAGGGCAAGCCCGACATCACGGCCGGGGACGGCGCCAAGCGGGACGTGATCGAGGGCAAGGACGTGCTGGCCACGACCACCACGATCAGCTGCTTCGAGCTGCTGCGCCGGGCCGGGGTGGAGTCCCACTACGTGGAGACCGTGGACGAGCGCACCTTCCGCGCGCTGAAGCTGGAGATGCTGCCCATCGAGGTGGTCGTGCGGCGCATCGCCACCGGCTCGTACCTCAAGCGAGACAAGGAGATCCCCGAGGGCACGGTGTTCGACGAGCTCAAGGTGGAGTTCTTCTTCAAGGACGACGCGCGCCACGACCCGCTGATGCTGTGGAACGAGGCCGGCCACTTCGAGCTGCACCACCCCAAGAAGCCGGTGGGCCTCGAGCAGTACGAGGACCTCACGCCGACCGACATCCTCGAGGGCGGCACCCGCGAGCTGCTCGAGGACCACTACATGCCGTACCAGCGGGACAACGCGGTCAAGATCTTCGAGACCCTGGAGGCGGCCTGGGCCGGGCTGGGCGTGACCCTGGTGGACTTCAAGATCGAGTTCGGTCTGCACCACGGACCCGAGGGCACGAGGATCGTGCTCGGCGACGTGATCGACAACGACTCGTGGCGCGTGTGGCCGGGCGGGGACAAGGCCCGGCGGGTGGACAAGGACAATTACCGTGAGCTCGCCGAGTCGGCCGAGTCCGCGCTGGCCGACGTGAAGAAGAAGTACGCGTGGGTGGCCGACGCGACCACGCGCTTCCTCGAGTAGGCGACGCGGCCGGTCAGAGCACCGGCTGGTCGTTGGTCACGCAGTGGATCCCGCCCCCTGACGCCCACAGGGTGCCCGCGTCGAGCATGTGCACGTCGCGGCCGGGGAACAGGTCCCCCAGCAGGGCCTCGGCCTCGGCGTCCGCCTCCTCGGCGCCGAACCTCATGGCCGCCACGAACCCGTTGCCCACCAGCCAGTTCATGTAGTCCGTGCCCCCGGGCGCGGGGATGCGCACCACCTCGAGGCCCGCGGCCTCGCACGCCTCGACCAGGGCGTCCTCGGTCTGTGCGCCCCAGCTCGTGTCGCCGATGGCCACCTTGTCGGTCTCCACGAACCGCGCGTACCCGTCGATGTGGCCGGTGGTGCCGTCCGCGGGATCGTGGCCGTAGGCCCAGATGATGGTGTGCAGGCCGAAGACCTCGGCCAGGATGGCCTCGTGGCCGGCCTCGCTCAGGCCCGGGTTGCGGTCGTCCTGGCAGTCCCAGCCCACCAGCAGCGCGCCCGCGCCGTTGAACTCCAGGTTGCCCTTCTCCAGCACGTAGTCGGAATGCTCGTTCACCGCGATGCCGAGATAGTCGGCCACCGCGGCCGGGACGGCGTCATCGTTGTGCCACGGGATGTGCCCGCCGAAGTTCCCGCCCCAGGCATCGAAGCGGAAGTCCTCGATCCAGGTCTCGCTGCCGTCGGTCACGTAGATCGGGCCGTTGTCCCGCATCCACGCACTGTCCGTGGGGATCACGTGCCACGTGATGTTCGTGTCCGGCACGCCCGCATCGGCGAGGGACTGCTCGGCGTCGGCCCGCTGTGCCTCGGTACCGACGATCAGGTGCACCGGTTCGTAGGCCTGCACCACCTGCACGATGTCGGCGAACGCGGAGCGCATGTTCGCCTCCCACGGGCCGGGCCACTGCAGCCAGGTGGCTGCGTGCGGCTCCCACTCGGCCGGCACGCGCACGGACGGCGCGTCGTCGGCGGCGGCCGCGGAATCGTCGTCGCCGGCCACGTCGTCGTCGGCGGCCACGTCGTCGTCGCCGGCCACGTCGTCGTCGTCGGCCACGTCGTCGTCGCCGGCCAAGTCGTCGTCGTCCGCGACCTCGCCAGCCGGACAGCCCGCCAGGGCCCAGGCCAGCCCGACGACCAGCAGAGGATGGAATCGGCTCATGGTGTACTCCTCCGTTGCCCCGCATGGTCGCACGCTACCTGCTCCACCTTACACGGAGCTGAAATCCGCCAGGTAGTCGCGCCGAACAAATCTTGTAACGACGAGCTCGCCGGCTGGACCAATCCGCCGTGAAACAACGATCTGGGGCCCGCGCCCCGAGGAGGCATCGATGAGGAACGTCTTCCCCCCCCTGCTGCTGGCCGCGGCCCTGTCCCTTCCCCTGTCGGCGAGCGCAGCGGACTACAAGATCGACGAGAGCCACACCCGCGTCGGCTTCAAGGTCCGCCACCTGATGTCCAGCTGGGTGCACGGCGAGTTCACCGAGTTCGGGGGCGACATCGTGTTCGACCCCGACAACCTCGAGGAGTCGTCGGTGGACATCACCATCGCCATGGACTCGGTGGACACGGGCAACGACAAGCGGGACACCCACCTGCGCACCGGGGACTTCTTCGCTGCCAAGCGATTCCCGGAGATGACGTTCGTCTCCACGGAGATCCGCAACGCGGGCGGGACCAGCTTCGAGATCGTGGGTGACCTGACCCTGCGCGGGGTCACCCAGACCGTTGTGCTGGACGTGTCCTGGCCCGGCCAGGCCTTCCGCAGCCCCATGGGCATGCTGGTGTACGGGTTCCACGCCGAGGCCGTGATCGACCGTACGGAGTTCGGCCTGGACTGGAACATGCCGGTCTCCGGCGGCGGCGTGGTGGTCGGCGAGGAGATCATCATCACCCTGGACCTGGAGTTGATGAAGCGCTGAACGAGCTTGCCGGCGCCCCCGCCGACCGGCATCGTCGGTCCCGACCACCCATCGGCCGCACCCAGCGCTCGGGCGATCTGCACGGCAAAGGTGCCGACCGCGCCGGTCGCACCAGCACCTCACCCGGCCCGGGACGAGGCCGGTCCACCTCCTGGAGCTTCAGGACCTCGGCACCGCCGTAGCCGTCTCGCACGATCGCCTGCATGGGACTCACCTCGTCGATATCCTAGGCACTCCTCTTCTCGGTGGAAGCGTCCACCGCGGCCCGGAGCGCGCGGGCCAGCGTGTCCAGGATCGCCTCGCACCCGCCGGTCCTCAGGTGGGCCGCGTGGTCGGCCACGTCCTCGAACCTGCGACCCACGATCTCCGAGCACTCCATCTCGTAGTCCGAGACCTCGAGGAACCGCTGCACGATCTCGTTGGCCCGGTCGTTGACCTCCGCGTAGCCGATTCCCTCCTCGGCCGCGCGCATACCCAGGACCCACACGGCCGCGCCGAGCGCGCCGCACCCGCCGCCGCTGAGGCCGATGCCGCCGGCGTAGCCCGCCACCATGGCCGCGTGCTCGCCGGACAGGCCCGCCCGTCGCACCACCTCGGCCGCGCAACTGGCGGGCGAGCACGGCGCCTCGACCGGCTCGCCGTCCACGGCCGCCTCGATCTCGTCGAACGCCACCGGCGCGAACCGGGCCGACATCACCGTGCAGGCGATCGGGCCGCCCTTGAGGAAGTTCAGCGCCATGTCCAGCTTCTTGGTCCAGTCCGTGTCGGTCAGCTCCATGCAGTTGATCGAACCGTTGCGCTGCTCGAACTGCTGCACCACGCCCTGGGAGGCGCGCACGGCCATGGTCTCGGCCTGCGGCCCGGCGCCGTACTCCTGCACGGCGCGGCGGCCGGCGGCCATGGAGGCGCCCCACAGGATCCCGCACTGGTAGCCCTGCATGGCGATGCCGCCGGCCAGCGGCTCGGTGCCCTTCTCCTCGGTGAACGCGGGCTCGTCGAAGGCCCGATCGAGTACGTGGGCCATGGAATGCGAGCAGGTCCCGCAGCTCCAGAAGGCCCGCGCGGTGCCCAGGCCGGTGATGCCGCACTGCCGGGCGGTCCGGATCTCGCGAGTCGGGGTGTCGGTGGCGTCGTGATCGGCGGTGCTGATGGCCTGCATGGTGTCCCTCCGGGAACGTGGCGTGTTTGCCCCGGGAGAGAGCACGCTCCGTGCCAACGCGCCGAAAGAAATTTTATTCGGCGTGATTCCAGCCACTTGCAGGCAGCCAGCCCGACAAATCCACCACCTGGTCGCGAAAACGCGGGCACACCACATTGGGCTATGCGTACCAGAATGGTATAGCTCGTTCCGACCCATTCCCCGGAGGCCCCATGGATCCATCGATCCTCGTCGTGGACGACGAACCCGCATTCCTCGACAGCGTGGTGCGCATGCTGCGCCTGGAGGGCTTCCACACAGTCACGGCCGTGGCCGATCCCCTCCGGGTGGAGGGCCTGCTGGCCGACCACGCGTTCGACGCGGCCTTCCTCGACATCACCATGCCCGGCATGGACGGCATCGAGGTGCTGCGGCTGATCAAGGAGCGCTCGCCCGCCACCGAGTGCGTGATGGTCACGGCCAACGAGAGCGTGCCCCTGGTGATCCAGGCGGTGCGCGCCGGGGCCTACGATTACCTGGTCAAGCCGCTCACACCCGACCAGATGAAGCACGCCCTGGACCGCGCCCTGGAGCGCAAGCGGCTGATCGAGTCGGTGGTGCTGCGCTCGGCGCGCGCGGCCAAGCGCACCCTGGACCACCCCGGGGCGTTCCGCGACATCGTCACCGGCGACAGGTCCATGCTGCAGCTGCTGCACGAGGCCGAGCTGCACGCGCGCTCGGACATCCCGATCCTGGTGACCGGCGAGACCGGCGTGGGCAAGGAGCTGCTGGCCCGCGCCATCCACCGGGCCAGCCGGCGGGCCGACCACCCGTTCGTGCCGGTGAACATGCTGGCTCTGTCCCCCACCCTGTTCGAGTCGGAGTTCTTCGGCCACGTCAAGGGAGCGTTCACCGGCGCGGACCGGCGCAGGGAGGGGTACCTGGCCCGGGCCGGGGGTGGCACCCTGTTCCTCGACGAGATCGGCGACCTGTCCATGGAGATCCAGGGCAAGCTGCTGCGCATCCTGCAGGAGGGGGAGTACGCGGCCGTGGGCGACACGCGCTGCATCCGCTCGGACGTGCGCTTCGTGGCCGCCACCAACCAGGACCTGGACCTGCTCGTGCAGGAGGGCCGCTTCCGCCGCGACCTGTTCTACCGGCTGCAGTTCGCCCACCTGGTGCTGCCGCCGCTGCGGGACCGGATCGACGACGTCCCGCTGCTGGCCGAGCACTTCCTGCGCGACGCCGGCTCGGCCGCGTCCGCGATCACCGACGACGGGTGGGCCAGCCTGCGGGCCCACGACTGGCCCGGCAACGTCCGCGAGCTCGCGGGCGTTCTCCAGGCGGCGACCAACCTGGCCGCGGGTGGGGACGTGACCCCGGACCAGCTCAAGCTGCCGCACGTCTCGCAGCGCACCCGCCGGGCCTGCGCGCCGACCGTCACCGGCGAGCTCGAACCGCTGCGGGAGGTGGAGCGCCACCACATCCTCGCGGTGTACGAGGCCATGGACCACAACAAGAGCCAGACCGCCCGGGTGCTGGAGATCGGGCTGCAGACCGTGCACCGCAAGCTCAAGGTCTACGGCGTGAAATAATCACGTGCGCGAGGAAACCATGAGCGACGCCGACAAGACCCGTGACCAGCTGCTCGAGGAGCTGCAGCAGCTGCGCAGGGCCAGCGCGGATCTGGCCGACAGCGAGCGCAAGTTCCGCGTGCTGGCCGAGTCCACCACCGCCCAGATCAGCGTGATGCAGGACGACCGCTACCTGTACGCCAACCAGGCCTTCTTCGACTACTACGACGTGGACATGGACGACCTGTCCGTGACCACCGTCGACGACCTGACCCTGGGCATGTTCAGCGCCGAGGAGATCCAGCGCGTCATGCCCCAGTACCAGGCCGCGGCCGAGCGGGGCGACACCCGGTTCCACGTGGAGATGCAGGACGTGGACGGCCGGTGGTTCCAGACCAACGCCACCCAGATCGAGATCGACGGCCGCGAGGCGTTCATCGCCGTGTCGTTCGACGTCACCGAGCTCAAGCGTGCCCAGTCCGAGATGTACCGCGCCGACAAGATGGCCGCCCTGGGCCAGATCGTCGCGGGCGTGGCCCACGAGATCAACAACCCCAACAACTTCATCCACTTCAACCTGCCGATCCTGCGGCGCTACATCGAGGCCATCCAGCCCCTGCTCGAGGAGAAGCTGGACCAGGATCCGGAACTGACCATCCTGGGCATGCCCTACGCGGTGTTCCTCGAGGACGTGTTCAAGCTGCTGGAGAACATGGAGCACGGGTCGAAGCGCATCACCGGGATCGTGGCGGACCTGAAGAACTACGTGCGCAGCGACGACGACGAGCAGCGACGCGTCGAGCCCCTGCGGCCCTCGGTCGAGCGGGTGATGACCCTGGTGGGCAAGCAGGTGCGCAAGATGGTGCGGCGCTTCGACGTGCAGATCGCCGACGACCTGCCCGACGTGGAGATGAACGCCGCGCGGATCGAGCAGGTGCTGATCAACCTGGTGATCAACGCGGGCCAGGCCGCGGACGAGGAGGACTCGTGGGTCCGACTGTCCGCCGGTCCGTCAGCCGACCAGCCCGGGTGGGTGGAGCTTCAGGTCGAGGACAACGGCGCGGGCATCCCCCCGAAGATCCTCGACCGGATCTTCGAGCCGTTCTTCACCTCCAAGGGCCGCGACCAGGGCACGGGCCTGGGCCTGTCCATCTCCCACCGCATCGTGGAGGAGCACGGCGGCCGCATCGAGGTGGAGAGCACGGTGGGCGAGGGCACCTGCTTCACGGTGCTCCTGCCCGCCGCCACCCGGACCTGATCACCCCCAGCCCGGTATACCGATCTGGTACGCCCGGGCGTCCGTCAGCGGACCGCCACCGGACCACGAGTCCGTAACCCGCCGTAACGATTCAGTTTATCGTCCACTCCAGATCCTGGCACGCCCCTTGCGACGGACCTGGAGCGAGATGAGCACCCGCAGGCCGAGGATCCTGGTGGTCGACGACGAGCAGCACCAGCTCGACTCGGTGTGCCGTGGTCTGAGGCTCTACGGATTCGACGCCCACGGCGTCCACCGCGTGGACGCCGCCATCGAGCGGCTGGCAGCGGGCGACCATTTCGACCTGCTGATCACCGACCTGACCATGCCCGGCCGGTCCGGCCTGGACCTGCTCCAGCGCGTCCGTCAGGACTGGCCCGGCCTGCCGGTGCTGGTGACCACCGGCCTGGCCGAGACCCACGAGGTCCGCGCGGTGCGGGCCCTGGGCGTGCCCCTGCTGGGCAAGCCGTTCGGACCGGACGAGCTGGACGCGGCCGTTCGCGGCGCGCTGGACTAGTCTCGTTCGAGCCTCGCAGCCAGCCGACGGTAGGCCAGCGCCGATCCCAGGGAACGACCCACGATGTAGAGCGCGATGCCACCGAACACGGCCAGCAGCAGACCCATGATGCCCGCGGGGAACCAGTGGCCCTCGGCGATGGCCGCGAACATGCCCGCGCCCAGGCCGACGAACATGCCGCCGCCGAACAGCACGATCAGCAGCACCGTGCAGCCCACGTTGCCCAGCCCCCCCTCGCGCAGGGCCTCAGGGGTCAGCCGGTACACCGCGTTCCACCGCGTGGCCTTGCGCACCGGGTGCAGCTGTCGCCACAGGTCGTCGGGCAGGTACACCGAGGCGTTGCAGTAGCCGCAGGTGGTCGTGCGCTGGCTCTCGGCGGTGATGCTGAGGCTGGCCGAGCACTGCGGGCAGCTCATCACGATCGCGGCGGACGAATCCCCGGCCGCAGCGTCGATCGCGCCCTCGGGACGCTCCTCGGTGTCCGGCGCGGCGACGTGCGTGATCTGCACGGACGGCAGGCCCATGTCGACCTCGGGCGGTCCGAACCGGGTGGTCCGGCCGCAGTCGCCGCACTCGACCTCGAAGCTCTCCTGCGGCCACGAAGAGGGGGACACCTCCAGCCCTTCGCCGCAGTGGATGCACACCGGCGCGTCCAGGATCCGCCGCTGCACCACCAGCCGCCGGTCGGACGTGGTGTCCTCGTACTCGGAGTTCGCCGACAGGATGTGCTGGCCGTCCGCGTCCACCAGCGCGCTGGCATCCACGGCCCGCATGGCCCGCTGCCACAGCCGGGTCGGCACGGTGACGCTCGAGTCACAGTGCGGGCAGGTCGACTTCACGACCAGGCCATTGACCGGCACGGGCTGCCCGCAGCTGCGGCACCCGTGCAGGATCGCGGTCACGCCGACCGCGTGGTACTGGCCCTGGATTTTCCGAAATCTCGCCACCGTCGGCCTCCCTCTACCGTCCTACCACAGCGAGATCCACACGGACGCGTCCCATCCCTGGTAGCACGCACACCCCATCGTCCTCCCACGTGCCATTGCCGCATTCGGTGCGCTGACAGCCGAGAACACCGACGAGCAGCAGCAACGCCAGCCACCCGTTCCACCACCACGCGCCCATGGGACTCCTCTCCAGATGCCGAGTGTAGGAAAAAGGGACGCTCATAAGAACATAAGAAACTCCCGGACGCAGGCCGCGCCCGGCGCCCCGACAGACCTGCAGAACTCATGAACTCATGAGCGTCCCTTTTTCCGTCGCACGATCCGGATGACCACGAATCCCGCCAGGGAGGCCACGGTGAGCCAGCCGAACAGGTCGCCGACGCGGGCGTACACGGTGGTCACGCCGGTGGTGGGGACCTGTGCCACCATCACGTCGCCGGTGCCACGGATCCAGCGGTGGCTGGCGAGCACGACGCCGTATGCGTCCACCGCGGTGGAGTGGCCCTCGGCGGCCGCGCGCGAGGAAGAGGTCACTGTCCGTCGTGGTCATCCCTGATGGGTATAGTACGACCGTTCCAGGATCTCCCGTTTGAGCTCGTCGGACAGATCGTCGAAGTACGCGCAATAGCCGGCGATGCGCACCACCAGGTCGGGGTACTTGCCCGGGTTGTCGTAGGCGTCCTGCAGGATCTCGCGGTCGATCAGGTTGGGCTGGAACTGCATGCCGCCCTGATCGAAGAAGCCGCGGATCAGGCCCGCCAGGTTGCACACCCCCTCCGCGCCCGGGAACAGGCCGCTGTCGATGGTGGAGGTCAGGGTGGTGCCGTTGGGCGCGTACCTGCGGAAGTCCACCTTGGACACAGCATTGAGCGCGGACGACAGGTCCACCTGCTGCATGCCGAAGTGGGGGGTTATGCTGTTGGCCAGGGGCGTGCCGAACAGCCGGCCCGACGGCAGCGCCGGGGTCCTGCGGCCGTACACCATGTTCACGTTCAGCCCGTAGTACCCGGCCACGTACCTCCCGTCCCGGTTGGGGTGGTCGGTGGCACGAAGCGCGTCGGTGTACACCTGCAGCACCCGGTTGATCCAGCGGTGCGCATTCGGGGCGTCGTCGTTGCCGAACTTGGGCGCGGCCCTCAGGTCCGCGTGGATCTGCGCGTGGCGATCCCCCTCGAAGTTGGCGTCCATCGCGTCCAGCACCTGGTGCAGGGTGTAGCGCCGCTGGCGGAACACCAGCTCGTCGATGGCGGCGAGCGAGTCGGCCACGTCGGTCACGCCCACGGCCTGGATCCCGCTGGAGTTGATCGAGGTGCCGCCCTCGTACACGTCCTTGCCCGTCTCGTGGCAGCCCCGGTAGATGGACGACGCCAGCGGCGTGGTCAGGATCTCGCTCAGGGCCCGCTCGATCTTCTGCTGGTCGGCCAGGACCTCGCGCACCACCGCGGTGGTGCGCTCGGCGAACCGCTGCATCAGCTCGTCCATGGTCGCGGGTACGTCCCGCTTGCCGTTGCGCAGCCGCTTCTCCGCCCGCTTGCGGAGCCGGCGCAGGCGCTTGAGCGACTCCCGTGTGCCCACCCGCTCGCGCAGCGCGCGGCGCCAGCGCTTGTCCGCGTACGGCAGCTCGCCCCACTTCCACAGGGACCGTTCTTCGCCGGTCAGGGCCTGCAGGAACGGCATCACCACGTTGATGTTGGCGCTGTCCGTGTTGGCGAAGTGGTCGTCCGAGGCCACGGGCTCCACGCAACCCACGATCGAGTAGTTGCGCGCATCGCCCTCGGACACGTCGTACTCCGCCCGCAGCGCGTCCACGTACACCTCGTCGTTGTACAGCGCGGGCATGGGCGAGCCGTTGAGGTACACCTCGGCGATGCGCTCCACGTACTCCGGCGGGCTGTCCCGGTGGATGCGCGCGGCCATGTTCACGCCGATCGGCCGCAGCTCGCAGGCGTCGAGGATCATGTAGGTCACGTCGTTGGTAGCGTCGTTGCCGTCGCGGTCCACGCCGCCCACGGTCACGGTCTCCACCGGCGACAGGCTCTCGAACAGCTTGCCGAGCTCGAACCCGGTGTCCCCGTCATTGAGGAAGATCACCTCGTCGATCTTGAGGATGAAGCACGCCACGAGCTCGCGCGCGGCCTCGTGGTCGATGCGGCCCGCCTCCAGATCCGCCTGGAGGTACGGGTACAGGGTCTGGTCCAGCCGCCCCAGGGAGATGGCGTTCTCGAACGACTCGGTGCACAGCGCCACCTGCAGCAGCAGGATCGCCTGCAGCGCCTCGTGGAAGGTGCGCGCCGGGTGGCGCGGCACATGGTCGCAGACCCGCGCCATCTGCAACAGCTCGGCCCGCCGCCCCGGGTCCGCCTCCTCCCGCGCCACGTCCCGCAGGTGCCGGGAGTACCGCGCCGCGAAGTCGTCCAGCGCCTGCAGCGCGATGTGCATGCCGTCGTACAGGTCCGATCCCGGGTTCCTGGCCCGGTTGTCCTCGGCCCGCTGCCGCAGCCCGGTGGTGCCCAGCTCGAGCAGCTGCTCGCAGTTGACGATGTAGTGCGCGATGCCCGCGAGGTTGTTGTTGAACCCGGCACGCTTCTCCAGCATGCGGGCGAAGAACTGGCCCAGCTCCTTCTTGGTGGGGAAAGCCCGGGTGAGCAGTCCCCGTGTGGTCCAGAACGGCATCAGCACGGTGTAGAAGCGGCGCTTCTCCGACCGGGAGCACTGGAACGACACCGGCTTCTGCGAGTCGATGCTCCACAGGTTGGCTCCCATGGCCGCGCCGAAGTACTCGACCCACAGGTTGCCGGCCACCCGCTTGGCCGTGAAGTTGCCCACCAGCAGCTCGTGGGGGTGCACGGCCACGGTCTTGTGGTTGAGCAGGTGGCGCAGCAGGCGCGCGCGCTGCACGGCCAGCGGCCCGTCGAACCCATGCTCCTTGTGCCAGGCGGTCTTGATCTCCGCGGTCTCCAGGCACACCGCGTAGCCCGCGTCGCGGATGTCCCGCTGCAGCTGGTGCACCCGGCGCGTGAACGTGGGCGAGCGCCGTGCCGCATCCCGGCCCGTGGTGTGGGTCTCGATGCCCAGGTCGGCGAAGCGATCGGCCGCCTCGTCCAGGGCGACCAGGCTGCGCTCCGCCGAGATGCCCAGCGGCGCCTGGTCCAGGCCCAGCCGGCGGGCCTTGCCCTCGTGCAGGTTGTAGTAGCGCATCAGCTCCAGCGAGCCGTGCCCGATGGATCGCATCAGCTCGGCCGTGGCCTCGAAGTTCGCTCGCGTGTCGTTGTGGCCCGGCACCACGCACAGCCGCACCCCGACCCCGGCGCCCGCGTCCACGAGGCGCCGCAGGTTGCGCTCGATGCGGCGACCGTCCCGGCCGGTGAGGCGCTCGTGCAGCGACGGATCACCGACCACCTTGAGGTCGACCAGGAAGAGGTCCACGTAGGGCAGGCACGCCTCGAACGCCGACCAGGGCACGTCCCCGGCCGTCTCCACGGTCACCCCCATCCCCTCGGCCTTCAGCGCCTGCAGGAACTGCAGCAGGTTGGTGCGGTCCTGGGCCAGGGGCTCACCCCCGCTGAGGGTGATGCCGCCGCCGGTGTGGCGGTAGTAGTCGCGGTCGCGGCCCAGGGTGTTCATCACCTCGGCCACGGTCCGGCGCTCGCCGGTCGGGGTGGCGAACGCCTGGGACTCGGGGTTCTGGCACCACACGCAGCGCAGGGGGCAGCCCTGGAAGAACACCGTGGAACGGATCCCCGGACCGTCGTGCACGCAGGTGCGCTGGATGTTGAACAGGGACAGCTGCGCGGCGTCCTCCTGCACGGACGGGGGCGGCGTGGAATGAATGTTCGTTCCGGATTCCAGCGAGACCTCGTGCATGGCGTGCCTCCTCCCCTCTCAGGCCCGGATCAGTTCCCAGCAGGCCTGCTCCCCGGTCTCGAGCACCTCGTCGGTGAGCTCGAGGCGGTCCTCCCAGCTCGCCCGGCACAGCCCCACGATGGCGCCATACAGCAGCGCGGCGAGCAGCACCGGGTGGCCCGCTCGCAGCACCTGCTCCCCCTGCCCCCGCGCGATCAGCTCGGACGCGATGGCCACGTGCTGCTCCTCCAGCGCCAGGCTGGTCGGATCGAGGTAGTCGGCGTGGTGGTGCAGCTCCATGTACACCGACGCCTCGGGGTGGCGCACGATGAAGTCCATCTGCCGCTCGTACCAGGTACGGAACTGCGCCCGCACCGAGCCGTCCCAGGGGAAGCCGTCCAGGATCTCGGCGCCCAGGCGGCCCTTCCACTCCTGGTACAGGGCGTTGGCCAGCGCCTCCTTGCTGTCGAAGTAGCGGTAGATGGTGCCCGCGCCCACGCCCGCGGAGGCAGCCACGGACGGTACGGTAGTGCCGTGGTAGCCCTGCTTGACGAACTCCGCCAGGGCGGCGTCGAGGATGGCCTGTCGCTTGTCGATACGCGCTGCTGCAGTGGAATGACTCATGGAATGAATATTCATTCCGTTTGCCCGGATGTCAACCTGAAAGTGCGACGGATCGGCTGTTCAGGCGGGTGGAAGGAGTCGGAGGAAGCCGTCCTTCAGCGGGAAGGTGTGGCCCTGGCTGCAGGACCGCGCGTCGTCCTTCGGCTGCAGGGGGGTGCGGTCGACCGGGCAGCGCAGCGCCGGCCAGGCTGCCTCGTCGCCGTTCGCGGCGTCCCCCCCCTTGACCGCGACGACCGCGAAGCCCATGTCGATGCGCAGCCCCTCCACGCGCTCGAACAGGCCTCGCCGCTGCACCAGCTTCCGGACCAGGCCGGTCACCCAGCCGGCCGAGCAGTCCACGTACAGCAGGATCCCGCCGGGCGCGAGCACACGCGCGAACTCGTCGAAGCACGGCATGGTGTTCTGGGCCAGCACGAGGTCCACGCTGCCGTCCGCCAGGGGCAGGGCGAACGCGTCGCCGAGCACGTGCACCACGTCCACGCCCTCGGCCTCGCACCGCTGCCGGGCCAGGTGCAACATGTTGGGCAGCAGGTCCGTGGCCACGAACCGGGCGCCGGGCAAGACGGACGCGGCCTGGGCCGTGACGAAGCCCGTGCCCGTGCCGCAGTCCAGCACGCGCGGTGGTGATGCGTCGCCGCGGATCTCGACCGCCCGCGCGAGCGCGCCGTCCATGGTCGCGCCGTAGCTGGCCCCCATGGACTCGATGATCTCGTCGTACCGATCACCGTACGACCGGCCGAACAGGAACGCGACGAACCACCGGGTCACTCGCCGGTGGGCGAACAGCGGCACGATCAGGAAGGGAGTGAGCAGGCCGAACACGATCGAAGCCAGCAGCATCGAGATGCAGTGGGCGATGCGTTTCATCGGACGTGCTCCCCTCGTCGAGAGGGGCCATCCTACCTCGCCTCGCCCGACACGAACGCCTTGATCCGCGCCCACGCCCACGCGGGCTCCCGCTGAAGCACCAGGTGCGGAGCATCGACCGCGGCCACGGTCGCGTCCGGCCGCACCTCGAGCACCTGCTCCAGCCCCCTCCTCCCGACCACCCGGTCGCGGGTGGCAGCGAGGTACAGCACCGGCACCCCGCACGACGCCAGCTCCCGGGTCACATCCACCTGAAGCACGGCCTCGATCCTCCCCGCCATCACCGCTGGAGGTACCGAGGCGATCGCGTGACGCAGCTTCGTTGTGAGCCCGGTCCCGGCGTCCGACCCCAGCAGCAGGGACCTCAGCACCTGGGCCGGCGGCCGCACTACCATCAACGCGCTCCACGGCAACAGGCGCCCCCAGGACGGCACAGGGCTGCGAACGAACGAGGCAGCGAGCACGAGGTGGGAGACCCTGTCCGGATGGCGGGCCGCCATCCGGACCGCCACCGGCCCGGAGAACGACTCCGCGACCAGCACCACCCGCCCGTCCGCAGGCAGCTGCGACGCCACGTACGCATCCACGTCCACGCCGCACGCGTCGTACGACAGCACCCCCACGTCCCACCCCTCCGGCTGCACCTCGACCATCGGCTCGAACAGCCGCCCGGTCCCATCCAGACCGGGCAGCAGGAGGGCGGAACAGGAGACGCTCACAACCGCCCTGCGATCACCGCCCAGAGCGCGTTGGGTCCCCTCTTCTTCAGCTGCTCGGGATCCACGCCCTGCTCCACCGCGGCCCAGTAAGCGCCAGTGAACGGCTCCGGGCCCAGCTCGTAGTCCAGCCCGCCCCACGAACCGTCGCCGCGAAAGGCGTAGAACGCCCAGTGCCAGTTCCAGTGCTGTACGTCGGTCAGCAGGTGGTCGAGCCACGCTGCTGCACCATCCACGCGCCGGTCACAGCCGAACTCCGACAGCACGATCCGGTCGTGGCCGATGGAATTCCGTCCCACCCAGGCCGCGACCGCGGCCAGCGACTCCCGTCGCGTGGCCGCCGACCACTTCGGCGGCATGGTGTCCGGGTAGGCGAACCGCCCGTCGTTGACCCGGAACGTGACGTACTCCCACGGCTCGTAGTAGTGCAGCGCGTACAGCACGGCCTCGTCGTCCACCGGTCGCATGCGGGTCAGGCCGAACGGCGAGGCGTAGAAGCCGCCGTCCAGCAGGATCGGCGTGGTGCGGTCGGCCTGCCGGATGGCCTGCACGACCTCCCGGTTGAAGCGGTCCACGTCGGCCAGTCCGCCCTGGATGGACGGGTACCAGTCGTCGAACCCGGCCTCGGTGATGCCGTGCTCCCGCTCGGGGTGCGGTTCATTGAGCGGGTTGTAGGCCACGATGGCCGGGTGGTCGCGCAGGACCCCTGCCAGCTGGATCCAGAACGCCAGCGCCTGGTCGCGTGAGGCCTGCTCGTTCCACAGCCGGTAGTCGTCCACGTCGCCGTTGAGCTGCCGCCAGCGCGCCCCGGGCAGCGAGAACATGGTCAACACCACGCCGACGTTCGCGGCATGGGCGTCGTCGAGGACCCGCTTCAAGGTCTCGAGGTCATCGGCCGCCAGCGCCTCGTACGCATCCGCATCACCGATCAGGAAGTCGCGGTGCTGTGTGGCCCACCCGTCCGGCACCAGCCGCACCCACTCGATGCCGGCGTCGGCCACGGCCTGCCAGTACGCCGGCGCGACCGAGCTGTTCTGGCAGTTGGCGCCCGCGCGATGGGTGGACCACCAGGTGATGTCCGGATCGTCGACCCCCGGCTCGCTGCCCACGCACGGCCGCGCGGGGAGCAGGGAGACGAGGGCCAGGCAGACGACGGATGGGATCAGGCGCGCGCGCATGTCGAACCCAACCCCCGCGGTCACGCGTTGTTCCCCTGCAGGGCCGCGGCCGCGGCCTCGAGCCGCACCAGCACCGCGCCCAGGGCGGCGACCACGGTGAGCTCGTAGATCGCGTCCTCGGAGTAGCCGTGGCGCTTGAGCGCGGCCACGTCCTCGTCCGTGGTCTCGTGGGCGTGCAGGGTGACGCGGGTGACCCAGGGGTCGATCGCAGGTGCGAGTGGGTCGCCCTCCTCGCCACGGCTCAGGGCGATGGACCGGCGCAGCACCTGCTCGCGCAGCGCCGGGTCGGTGGTGGCGTCCGGGCCCAGGGTGGAGCGGACCATGGCCTGGTAGGCCTCGGGGTAGGGCTGGTCGTCGATGCCAGCGAGACCGCCGATCACGTCGGGCAGGGGCAGCCAGCTCTCGGACGTCATCGCAGCACCAGGTTGGCGAACCGGTTCAGCATCCACCCGGTCTGCCGCAGCTGCCGGCCGGTGGGCACCTCCCAGTCGAAGGCGTCGGCCAGCCGGTTGATCATCGTGAACTCCACGCACACGTCCATGGCCTCACGCACCTGCTCGGCCGTGGCGCCCGCGTCGAGCGCGGCCTGCACGTGCTGCGGCCCCAGCTCATCGGGCCGCAGGGTCAGCACCTCCAGCAGCTCCAGCGTGGCCTTGAACGGCGAGGGCAGGTCGGCCGTGCGCCACTGGTCGAGGATGAATTCGACCCGCTCACGGCCCAGGTGGATCTCCGCGACCGCGGAATGGGTCTGCAGTCAGAAGTGGCATTCGTTCAACCGCGAGATGAACGCGATGAACGTCTCGAACTCGCCCCGGCTCCAGTGCACACACCAGGCAGGCTTGTCCCGGTACAGCCGCATCAGGTGCTCCATGAAGAACCGACGCCGGTAGCGGAACATCAGCAGCGGGGCCGGCACCTGGCCCATGGCCTGGCGCATGGCCCAGCGCGCGGGCGCGGGCATGGCCTCGTCGATGACCTTCAGCCTCATGTCCCCCTCCCCGCCCCCAGCCCGCACCCCCCGGCAAGCCGGTCCACGGCCACGGCGCCCATGGCCACCAGGTCGCGCTCGGCGTCCGCCTCGAACCACTGCCGCAACACGGCCCGGGTCATGCCCATGCAGGCTCCGGCCAGCCACCCGCACTGCTCGTGGGACAGGCCGATGCCCGCGCCGTCACGGCGCAGGGACGCGGCGATGGCCTCCTCCCACGCGTAGTCCATCTGCAGCTCGTGGGCCATCAGCGACCGCGACGTGCGCACGATGGCCTGCTGGGCCGCGGCCCCGCGGCGATCGCCCATGTACACGGACGCCAGGTGCAGCAACGCCCGGCGGGTGATGCCGAATCCGTCCTCGCCCGGCAGCGGATCGTCGATCATGCGGCGAAACGCGTCGAGCTGTGCCTGCCGCTGGGCGAAGAACACGTCCTCCTTGGTGGGGAAGTAGCGGAAGAACGTACGCCGTGAGATGCCGGACGCAGCCGCGATGTCGTCCGCGGTGGTGCCGTCGAACCCGCGCTCGGCGAACAGCTGCAGCGCGGCCGCAGCAATGGTCTCCCGCGTTCGTGCCTTCTTCTCTTCCCGCTTCATGGCACCCAGTGTCTCATTCTTTTCGATACTGGAACAGCTGGTTGAGGAACTCCAGCAACATCACCTCGGTGAACTGCGGGGGCATGGCGTCGAGCAGGTGGTTGATGTCGGCCATGCGCTCGGGCAGCTGCACCCCGGTGATGCCGGCCATGCCCAGGATCCGGCCGAAGGCCGCCTCGTCCAGGGTGGTCGGGTCCAGGGCGGACAGCATCGGCCCCAGGGTCTGCAGGGTGTCGTCCGGCGGCATGGCCTTCACCACGTCGATGCACGCGGCCAGGTCGGCCAGCAGGTCGGCCACCCACTGCACGCAGTGGGGGTTGATGGACAGGTGGATGTTGGCCCGGCTGCCGTGGAAGCCCAGCTGGGGCTGGATGTACCAGCCGCGCTGCTTCATCTCGTCGGCCAGGTGGAACACGGAGATCGTCTCGGAGCTGAACGCGACGAGGTTGATGTCGGGCTCGCCGAGCACGAACAGGTCATCCATGGCCGCGAGCCCGGCCAGGATCCTCTTCTTCCCTTCCAGCATGGTACGCGCCAGCTCGAGGTAGCCTTCGCGGCCGAGGAACCGCATCACCGCCCAGGCCGCGGCCACGGGGCCGCCGGACTTGGTGCTGAGCATGGTGGGATTGACCACGGTGTAGCCGGTCCAGTCCGCGCAGCTGAAGATCTGGTGCTTGCGCAGGTGCCGGTCGCGGTACAGCACCACGGACGCGCCCTTGGGCGTGAACCCGTACTTGTGCAGGTCCATGGAGATGGAGCTCACGCCGGGCACGCTCAGGTCGAAATCGGGCACCGGCTCACCCAGCTCGCGGAACAGCGGCAGCAGCACGCCGCCGATGCAGGCGTCCACGTGTAGCAGCAGTTCGTGCTCGAGGGCGAGCGCGCCGAGCTCGCGGATGGGGTCCACGCACCCGTGCGCGTACGACGGCGCGGACGCCACCAGCAGGATGGTGCGGTCGTTGATGGCGTCAGCCATGGCCTGCCCGTGCACGCGGTAGTCCCCCCCCTGCACGGGCACGTGCACCAGCTCCACGTCGAAGTAGGCCGCGGCCTTGTGGAAGGCCGCGTGCGCGGTCACCGGCACCACCATCTGCGGGCGGTCGATGCCGCGCTCGGCCCGGGCGAAGTCGCGGGCGGTCTTCACGGCCAGCATGCAGCTCTCGGTGCCACCGGAGGTGAAGTTCCCGACCACGTCCGGGCCGCCGCGCAGGTGGTTGCGCGCCATCTCCACCACCTCGTTCTCGAACCGCAGCAGGCTGGGAAAGACCGTGGGGTCGAGGCCGTTGTCCGACAGGTACATCAGGTAGGCCTCGTGGGCGATGCGCTCCACCTCCGGGCCCGCGTCGTACACGTAGGCCCAGGTGCGGCCGTCGCGCCACTGCACGTCGCGGTCGCGGTAGGACCGCATGGTGGTCAGGATCTCGTCTCGTCCGATGCCGCGGGCGGGGATCTGCATGGGGGGACCTCCGGGGCCCACCCTACTAAACTGACACTCAGTGTCAAAAGGTTTCTCCGGACGTCAGTCGCAGCGGGCGTTCTCCGCGAAGTCCCAGCACAGCCAGTTCTTGCCCGAGGTCACGGCCACGCCGTCCACGGTCATGGTGGCGCCGTCGATCCACAGGTCGAACTGCTTCTCGGGGTGGTCGGCCGGGCACTGGTCGTGGTCGCAGACCAGCTTCAGGGTGTGGGCGCCGCCGTCCACGGTAATGGGCTTGCCCGGCCGCTGCAGGCCGCCGAGGAAGGAGCCGTCGAGGTAGACCTGGGCCCAGGGCTTGACGAAGAAGGACAGCTCGCCGGTCGCGGCCGCGGGCGGCGCCGAGGTCTCGGGTTCGTCGGCCTGCTTGGTCTGCACCGTCTGGACGTACGCTTGCGATGCCTCGGTGGCCAGCTCGTCCTGGGTCGGGTCCTCGGCCTCGGTGACCGGTTCCTCGGCGTCCGTGACCGGTTCGTCCTGGGCCCCGGCGTCCCCGGTCTCGCCCTCGACGATCCCCGCCACGTCCGGTCCGGGGGTCGGATCGGAAGGCTCGGCCACCGGCTTTCCCTGCTGCCCGATCATCCACAGGATCACGACGACCAGCACCACGATCACGCCGAGGGTGAACAAGGCCAGCACACCCAGCACGATGTTGAGCCCGCGCAGACCGCCGCCGGAGGCGGCGTCCGCGCCCTCGGTCTGCTCCACGTACGGGTTGCCGTGCTCCGGGCCCCACTTCACGGTGGGGTTGAGCGTGTCCACGGGCGCGGGGGCAGGCAGATCGGTCGGCTGCGGGGCCGCAGCGTGGGTGGCGGTCACGCCCGAGGGGAACACGTCGGTGAAGCGGGCCCAGCCCGACGAGTTGGCGCCCGGCACCGGAATGGGCGTGTCCTCGGAGTCGGGCTCGGGCTGCTCGAGCTCGGCGAGCTTCGCGGCCACGCCGCGGGCGTCGGACAGGTCGAAGTCGATGTCTCCGCTGTGGCGGATCTCCTGCTCGTCGTCCCGCTCCACGGCACGGGCCAGCCGCGCGATCACGGTGGACAGCTCGGCCTCGGACGGGTAGCGCCGGCCCAGCGCCCGAAAGCCCTCGGCCAGCTCACCGGCCGACTGGATGCGCTTCGTGTGGTCGCGCTCCAGCGCTCTCTCCAGCAGCGGTCCGCAGCCGGGGAAGGCCTGTTCCACCTCGGCGAGCTTGCCCGTGATGTCGCCGAACACGATCTGGTGGGTCAGCGAGGGCACGGAGTCGCCACGGAACAGGGGGCGCGCCGTGATCAGCTCGTACAGCACCACGGCCAGCGAGAACACGTCCGAACACGGCCGCAGTGGCTTCAGCCCCTCGAGCTGGTCGGGGGACATGTACCGGGGCGTGCCCTTGGTGAACCCGGTGGCGGTCTCGTTGAACAGGTTGGACGCGGCCTTGGCGATGCCGAAGTCGCAGATCTTGACCGTGCCCGAACGGTCGACCATCACGTTGGACGGCTTCAGGTCGCGGTGGATCACACCCAGCGGGCGGCCGTCCTCGCCCTGCAGTTCGTGGGCGAACTGCAGGCCGCGGCAGATCTGCAGGGCGATGTCGACCACGGCGAAGCGGGGCAGCAGGATCCGCCGGTTCTGGCACAGGCGGATGACCTCGGTCAGGGTGACGCCGTCCACGTACTCCATGGCCAGGTACTGGTGGGAGCCGACGCTGTCGAACTCCAGCACGTCCACGATGTTGGCGTGGTGCAGCAGGCCGCCGAGACGCGCCTCGTTGACCATGGCGCGGGCGAAGGTGGACTCCGGGCCGCCGAGGTGGGGGCGCAGGCGCTTGATGGCCACGCGCTTGGTGAAGCCCATGGCCCCGGGGAGGACCGCCTCGTACACGGATCCGAACGACCCCTGGCCGATACGGCGGATCAGGCGGTACTTGCCGAAGCTGGCGCCGTCCGCGGGCTCGTCTTCGGGCTCGTCCGCGGCCTCGTCAGGGGTGAGGGGATCGTCGGTCATGATCGATCCAAGATAACGCGGATGGGAGGCCCGAGCACGGGGGGGGGGGGGGGTTGGGGGGGGGGGGGGGCGGGCGGGCCCGCCGACGCCCGGCACAGGGATCGCGCCGGTGCGTGGGAAAACCCCCCCCCGGGCCCGGGTTGATAGC